>VYCZ01000253.1:655-7511 GCA_009843675.1 Gammaproteobacteria bacterium
GTAAGAAATTCGCCAGAATTTTTACTCTGACCCCATAATTCCCGAAAGAACGGGAATCCAGTAGAATAACCGTCTCGAAGAGACACCTTCTTATTGACTCATGATAAAAGCAGCAATATGCGGCGCCGCGGGCAGGATGGGAAAAACCATCCTGGAAGTCATCGGCGACACCGACGGCATCGCGGCCGGCGCGGCAATTGAACAAAGCGGCTCTCCGGCCCTGGGCCTGGACGCGGGCGAACAGGCCGGCATCGGCCGGCTGGGCGTCAGCGTAACCGACAATATCGAATCCGTCCTGGACGACTTCGACGTACTGATAGACTTCACCCGGGCCGATGCGGTGCTGGAAAACCTGGAAGCCTGCCGGGCCGGCAACAAAAAGGCGGTCATCGGCACCACCGGGCTGACCGCCGAACAACAGCAGGTACTGCAGGCAGCAAGCGAGGAAATCGCCATCGTGTTTGCCCCCAACATGAGCGTAGGCGTCAACCTCTGCTTCAAACTGGCGGAACTGGCCGCGAGCATAGTCGGAGACAGCACCGATATAGAGATTATCGAGGCGCACCATAACCGCAAGATCGACGCCCCCTCGGGCACCGCGGTGCGCCTGGGCGAAATCGTGGCGGCGGAACTGGGACGCGACCTGGCGGAGTGCGCGGTCTACGGCCGGGAAGGTTTTACCGGCCCGCGGGAACGTAAGACCATAGGTTTTGAGACCATACGCGCCGGCGACATCGTCGGCGAACACACGGTCATGTTCGCCGGCGAAGGCGAACGGGTGGAGATCAGGCACGTTGCCACCAGCCGCAAGACATTTGCCGGCGGCGCAGTGCGCGCCGCGCAATGGATCATGGACAAGGAAACCGGCTTGTACAGCATGCAGGACGTGCTGGGGTTGAGTTGATCATGCCGGTGGAAGCTCCATTTGAATCAGGCAGGCAGGTGATCCTCCCCGAATGGATCGATTACAACGGCCACATGAACGTGGCCTATTACGTCCTGGTATTTGACCGCGCCACCGATGATTTTTTCGACTTCATGGGTATGACCGCCGAATACAGGGCCGCAAGCAATGCCTCCGCCTTCACTGCGGAAATGCACGTCAATTACATCCGTGAGGCGAAGGAAGGTGACGAAGTATACGTAACCACCCAGTTACTGGGTTACGATGAGAAACGCTTCCATTACTTTCACCAGATGTACCAGGCCGAACAGGGCTATCTTGCCGCAACCAGTGAACTGCTGTGCCTGTTCGTGGACATGAATCAAAGACGGGTAACACAAATGCCGACCCCGATCCTGGACCGGTTGGCCGAGATCAAGCTAAGCCACGATGAACTTCCCTTGCCGGAACAGGTTGGCAGCGTGATGAAAGTGAAGCGATAGAGTTAAGGAAACTCTGACGTTATCAGAGTTTCCTTAATTTTCAGGTCATACCCGCAGGAGGCTTGTCGACAAAACCGGCGGGGTTGCGCCGGCGGGTCAGCAGGTTGTCGATTTCCCAGCGCGCGGCTGGCTCCACGTCAGTGAGGCAGGTAGTCACCCCGTTCAGTTGTTTGGCGACCGGCAGGCCGTTCCTGAACAATACCCTGTTGGTATGCAGCGCCGGGATGCGGTCGCCGGGCAGGATGACGCCGACCAGGTTCAGCGGGTCAGTGGCGGAGATGACGGCGGGGGGTAGTTCCTGCGTTGCGTTTTTCTGTTTCCTCAGTAGTGCAATCGCCTCCGGCCGGGCAAACTGTTCCCCGGAGCAGCCCTCGACGAAGTATCCGCCGCGTATCTCACCCCGCGCCTCCATGCGCCGGCACACATACAGCAGTTCCCTCCAGGGCGGCAGGTCGGGTTCGCGCTCCAGTACCTTGCGGAACAGGACTCCATAGCGTTTCAGCAGGGTGTCGACAACGGCGGCCAGCGTGTTTTCATCCGTGCCCGGCCAGGTGCTCTTATCCGGGGTTCCGGGGTTTTCCGTTGCGCAGGCAATGGCCGACCAGCGTCCTGCGGCATCGACGCTGTTCATGATCGACGCCCGCCTGCGCCGTCTCCCCTGGCCGTAGCCGGGGCGCCTGTTCTCCGGCGTGATCAGCGCCCGCAACCCCGCGTAACTGTCGGAGGTGACCGCGCCGCAGGCGGCCAGTTCCGCCAGCGCTATTTCCACCTGGGTGCGTAACAGTCCGGTGTTTTGCACAAGGTCCACAAAAAATGACGCGCCACGGCGCCGCAGCACGTCCAGGGTTTTTTCGGCTGCGGACGATAACTTCCTGTCCTGGATCGCTCCGGAGGGATTCAGTTTCTGCCACAGGCCCAGGTGTTCGCGCTCCATCAACGTAATGGGCGTGTTCCTGAGCAATACCGCCTTGCTGGCGGATGCTTCATCCCGGTTCGGTCTGTGCCGTTCGGAATTCAGGCGGGTCCAGACGATACGGCCGCTGCCGCACAACCGGTCCAGGGCCGCGCTCGAGTAATCGTTCAGGCGGGCCGGCAGGATGTCTTTCTCCCACGCGGCCGCGGGGATGGCGTATCCCTCCAGTTTTTCCAGTGCGGCCATCAGGGCGCCGTCTCCCTCGGGCCGGATTTCACCCATGCCGTGCCAGGAAAACAGGAACCGCATATAGTCGGCGACCGCCACCGGCTGGATTTCCTCCCGTAACGATCGAATGGTGTAGCGGTGCATGCGCGCCAGCAGGCCTCGTTCGCACCACTCCGTCTCCGCAGCCTCCGGGCTGAAGTACCCCTGCATGGCATAACCCTCGTTCTGCAACGCCAGCAGGGCCACGCTGATTTCCGTGGCGCTTGCTTCAAACAACTCGGCCAACCCTGCCTCTGTTACGGGTCCGCTGCATTCGAGCCGGGCGCGGATGAGTTCGATCAAGGCGGACTCTTTGGTCCAGTTCGCTGAATTAGGTGCCGCCTCCGGCGGCATGTTATCTGACTGGATTCCCGCCTGCGCGGGAATGACGGTGGGGGTTGCAGGAGTGGCATGGGGAGGTGCAGGAGTGACGTCAATGGCGGCATTGGTGTACACCGCTTCGACCTGGGCAAGGCGTTCGGCGCAGGCCCACAGGGTCTGTTTTTCCGTGTGCAGGACGGTCGCGCGCCCATCCTTCGTAAGCCCTGTCAGCCAGGTACGTCCGTCCGATTGCGCCGGGTTGGCGCCGCTGCCTTCCCGTTCCGTCAAGACGCCGGCAAGCATCAGCGCATCGTGCAGTGCATCCGGATCGATAAAGGAAGGCCAGGCTTCATTGCGCACCCGGTCGATGGCGGCAGGGCTCAAGCGGGCCAGGACCGCGGCGTCGGCGGGATCCAGGAAGCGTCTGGCAATGACTGCGCGGGTGCGGCGTTCTTCCGCAGGCGCGTCATCCAGGAATGCATACGGACGGGCGTTCAGGATATCCTGGGCCAGGGGAGAAGGACCGCCCAGGTCGCGGCAATGGAACCGGATGCGCCCGTCTTCGTATGCGCGTAATACTTCTTCAAGCCCGGCAATGTCCATCAGGTCGTGCAGGCAGTCGTCGACAGTCTGTTCGACCAGCGGATGCCGCGGTATCTCCCTTTCCCCGGTGAAGTTGTCCTGGCAGGCAAGTTGATCGGGGAAGATCACCGCCATCAGGTCCTCAGCGTCGCTACGCTGGAACTGTGCGGGCACTTTCTGCCCGCCGTTGTTGCGCCTGACGGCAAGGGCCGTGGTGGCGTTCCAGCGCCAGTGGGTCGGGAACATGGGCGTTGCCAGCAGCGCCTGGGTGACCGTTTCCCTGATGCCGGCGGATTTCAGGTAACGGGTCGCGTCTTCCAGGGGAAAACTGTGGATCGCGCCCAGGGAGATGACGATGCTGTCGTCCAGGGCCGCGGCCTGCAATTCAAAATTGAACTGGCGGCAGAAACGCTTGCGCAGGGCCAGTCCCCAGGCGCGGTTGATGCGGGAACCGAAAGGACTGTGCAGCACCAGGTGCTGGTCTCCTGCTTCGTCAAAGAACCGCTCGAATACGATATCCTGCCGGGTCGGGATGCGTCCCAGGGCGGCGCGGGCGCCCGCCAGGTGGTCGGTCAACTGGCGCGCCGCCGACTCGCCAAGCCCGCCTGCGTCATCGAGCAGCCAGCGGTATGCGGCATCCCCGCCTTGGGCAAGTTTTTCATCCACGACGCTGCGCAGGCGCGAGACCGAGCGGCTGAGCTCATCGGACCGGCCCGGCGCCTCGCCGAACCAGAACGGTATATTGGGAGGCTGGCCCTGTGCGTCCGCCACGCGCACCTTGCTCTGTTCGACCTTGAGGATTCGATAGGAGGTATTGCCCAGTTGGAAGATGTCGCCGGGCAGGCTTTCAAAGGCGAAGTCTTCGTTCAATGTCCCGATAAAATGTCCTTCCGGTTCCAGCACCACGTCGTAATCGAATTGATCAGGAATCACCCCGCCGTTGGTTACGGCGGTGAGCCGGGCGCTTTTTCTGGGCCTGATGCGCTTGTTTACCGTGTCATGGTGGATGTAACGGCTGCGCCGGCCGCGCCGGGTCGAAAATCCCTGCGCCAGCATGTCCAGCACCTCCGTGAATTTCTGCCGGGTCAGTTCCCGGTACGGGTAGGCCAGGGTCACCTGCCGGAATAACGCATCTTCCTGCAACTCCCCGCAGGCAGCCTCCGCAACCAGGTGCTGGGCCAGCACGTCCAGGTGGCCTTCGGGTATGCTGAGCCGGTCCAGTTCATCGCGCTGCGCCGCATCCAGCAGCGCCGCGCATTCCACCAGGTCGTCCCGGCTCAGGGGGAACAGGCGCCCCTTTGGAGTCGCGCCCAGGTGGTGGCCGGAGCGCCCGACCCGTTGCAGGAACACGGCGATGGACCGGGGCGAGCCAAGTTGGCAGACCAGGTCGATATCGCCGATATCGATCCCCAGTTCCAGGGAGGCGGTCGCGACCAGGGCCTTGAGTTCTCCGCGTTTCAATCGCTGTTCCGCGTTCAGGCGGTGTTCCTTTGCCAGGCTGCCGTGGTGGGCGGTAACGTTTTCTTCACCGACCCGTTCCGCTAGGGCGCGGGCCGCGCGCTCGGCCAGGCGGCGTGTATTTACGAAGATCAGCGTGGTCCTGTGCCTGCCGATCAAGTCGGCCAGCCGCCCGTACAATTCCTGCCACACCTCCCCGGCCATCACGGCCTCCAGGGGTGAGTCGGTGAGCTCCAGGGCGATATCCATCTGCCTGGTATGGCCGCGATCCAGGATGTTGCAATGGTCCTCCCGGTTGCCGACCAGGAACCGGGCAATCTCCTCTATGGGCCTTTGCGTCGCCGACAGGCCGATGCGCACCGGGGTGTGCTCGGCCAGCGCATCCAGCCGTTCCAGTGATAACGCCAGGTGCGCGCCCCGCTTGTTCGGGGCCAGGGCATGGATCTCGTCGACGATCACGTTGCGCACGGTCTGCAGCATCTTCCTGCCGGAACTGCTGGTGAGCAGGATATAGAGGGATTCCGGGGTGGTGACCAGGATATGGGGCGGCACCCGGCGCATGCGCTCGCGCTCTGACTGCGTGGTATCGCCGGTCCGCACCAGGGCGCGGATATCCACTTCCGGCAATCCCTGCGCCTGCATAATGTCCCGAACGCCCTGCAGCGGTCCCTGCAGGTTCTTCTGTATATCGTTGGACAGTGCTTTCAGCGGAGAGACGTACAGAATATATGTTTCATCGGCCAGCCCGCCGGCCAGGGCTTCCCGCACCAGGTCGTCAATCGCCGCAAGGAACGCGGCCAGGGTCTTGCCGCTGCCGGTCGGCGCCGCGATCAGGGTGTGATTGCGCTGTTTTATTGCCGGCCAGGCATCTTCCTGCACCGGCGTCGGTGCGGCAAATTCACGGTGAAACCAGGCCGCGGTAACCGGGTGAAAAATATCGGTTGACATAAACCGACAGTTTATCTAAAAGTCGGACAAATAGCAGGACACCCGGATGAATTATATGAGTGAAGAAATGTTGATCCACAAGGGAGGCTGCCATTGCGGTGCGGTGCGGTTCGAGGTGGATGCCCCGGCGGCGCTGACGGTGCTGGACTGCAACTGCTCCATCTGCCGGATGAGCGGCTACCTGCACCTGCAGGTCCCGAAGTCGCGCTTCCGGCTGCTGCAGGGCGATGACTCCCTGTCCACCTACACCTTCAATACCGGCACCGCACAACACTATTTTTGCGGTACCTGCGGCGTCAAGTCATTCTACGTGCCGCGCTCTTTCCCCGAGGGCTATAGCGTCAACCTCAACTGCCTGGACCGGGCCCATATAACAAGCGTTACCGTGGAGAAGTTTGACGGCGACAATTGGGAATCAGCCTATGACAGGAAAAAACACGCTCCTCAAAAGTAGTTGAGCTGGGAGGAGACTCCGGCTTAATCAGAGGGTTCTCAACTTTTCCAGGTCGGCTGGGACGTCCAGATCAAATTCGGCTTCTGGGATGGGAAGTGTCCTGACCCTGCCGGCGTTGTTTTTCAGGATGGATTTCGCTCCCGCATCGCCCTCCAATGCCAGGACGTCCGGGTAAAATTCAGCAGGAATAATCGCTGGCGTGCCGATGGTGCCTGTATAAGCGCTTGCCATGATTTCAGACGGGTCGGCAAGCCACTGATCGAGCAACAGGCGCAGGTGCTCATCCGTAATCAGAACCTGGTCGCACAGGGTAATCATCGCGGCCCGGCAATCCGGTTCTGCACTGTTCAGTCCTGCCTTGAGAGAAGAAGCCAAACCCTGTTGCCAGTGTTCATTGACAACGATATTTACCGGTAAGTCGCTGACAGCCTGCGTAACCGCTTCGGAGTTAGCCCCGACAACGACGGTAATCATGTGGATGGGAAATAACGCCGAGAGTTTATCGACGGAAAGCCGCACCAGGCTGG
>VYCZ01000412.1 GCA_009843675.1 Gammaproteobacteria bacterium
CCGCCGTAGAATAACTGCCGCCAGGCTTCCTCCCTTCCCGCGCCTCCTGCTCGACCAGGAAAATACAGAAGATCATGAAGAAATGTTGCTTTCAAATGTAAATGAGAATAATTATTATTTGCATTTTGTGTCGCATTATTGTATTATCGCCAGCATAATCAAAATATGACCAGGGAGTAATCTCATGTTGGCTGAATTCTTTTTGCAAAGACGGCGGCAAATCGGAAAACAATTTAACAGGGCCCGCGTACACGTTATCGCAGTGATCTTCGCCGGTCTGGCGTTGTCCGATCTAACTGGTTTCGCCTACGCCGATCAGGAGATCGACGAGGAGATCACCGTTGTCGGCAGCCAGGCCGAGGCCCAGGGAGTTGCTGGTTCAGCTCATTTTATCGGCCAGGAGGATCTGGAGAAATTTTCCTATCCCGATATCCAGCGAATCGTGCGCGAGGTGCCGGGTGTCTCAATACAGGTGGAGGACGGCTACGGTTTGCGTCCCAACATCAGTATTCGCGGCGTTGCCACGGAGCGTAGCGGCCGGATCACCCTCCTGGAAGATAACGTGCTGATTGCGCCGGCGCCCTATTCTGCGCCGTCCGCCTATTACTTCCCCACCGCGGGCCGTATGTATGCATTCGAAGTGTTGAAGGGTCCTGCTGCGATCACTCAGGGACCCTACACCATCGGCGGGGCGCTGAACATGATCTCAACACCGATACCGGATGAACTGCAGGGTATGGTTATGGCGGAAGGCGGTGAGGATGCGACTTACCGGGTTCATGCCCATTACGGGGGCGAGGTTGGAAACGGAATAGGGTTCCTGGTGGAAACGCATCAATGGGGCTCGGACGGTTTCCAGGATCTCGATAACGGTGGCGGTGATACCGGCCTCAGGCTGGAGGACTATACGCTCAAGCTGCGTTATGCGCCGACTGGTTCCCGGCACCAGTTGGATTTCAAATTCCAGTATGCAGACCAGGATTCGGAACAAAGCTACCTGGGATTGACCGATGCGGATTTTGAGCAGGACGCCTACCGCCGCTACGGCGTGTCGGAACTCGATAACATCGCAACCGAGCACTTCCAGTACATCCTGCGCTACAGGCTGGCGCTCACGGACGACCTCAACGTTTCCGTAACCGGCTATAACAACGAACATGAACGTAACTGGTTCAAAACCGAAGGGCTGGACGCGAATGGCAGCGAAAATGCACAGGAACTGAGTCGGACGAGCTGGTTCAATGTTATCCGGGCGGTAAACCAGAGCAGTTCACTGGGCGGGCTCACCTCGGCCGAACTCCAGGGCATCCTGGATGGAACGGTCGATACCGCGCCCGGCAGCATCCAGGTGCGGTCCAACGCCCGTGAATACTTCTCCCGCGGAATACAGATAAATCTCAACTGGACCGGGGATTTTGGCCCGACCCGTCATAACCTGGAAATCGGTGTTCGTTACCATGAGGACGAGGAGGACCGGTTGCAGCGCAACAGCAGCTACCACCAGGAAAACGGCAGGCTGGTCCTGGACGACCCGGGACTGCTCGGCAATGCCGGCAACCGGTTGCAGGAAGCCGAGGCGGTCTCCGTTCACATCTACGACCAAATCGAATGGGGCGACTGGGTGTTCAGTCCGGGAATACGTTACGAGGATATCGACCAGAAACGCACCCGCTGGCGCGACCGGGGCGAACAGGCCGGGGATCGCAACATCTTCCGGGACAGCCGGAATAACAAGACCCAGGTCTGGCTTCCCGGCATGGGCGTTCTCTACCGCATCAGCGACGACCTGACTTTGCTGGCGGGCGTCCACAAGGGGTTTACTGCGCCGAGCAACTCACCGGGTGTAAAAGAGGAAAAAGCAATCAATTATGAACTGGGCCTCCGATATGTCAGCAACGGTCTGCATGCCGAGATGATTGGGTTCCTGAGTGATTATGACAACATTCTGGGTGAGTGCACCTCGTCCTCCGGCGCCGACTGTACGGTAGGTGACGCCTTCAACGGAGATGCAGCGACGGTCGCGGGCGTGGAAGCGCTGCTGCAAACCAACCTGACCCCGAACCGGACGTTCAGCACACCGCTCTCATTTGTGTATACCTACATTGACTCTGAATTTGATACGGACATCGCGGATACCGACTTTTTCGGCGACGTCAGCAAAGGCGATCCCATACCCTATATTCCGGAACACCAGTTACGCATCTCAGCCGGCATCGAACAGGCGCGCTGGAACGCGTATGTCAGCGCGAACTACGTGGACGAGGTATGCGTGCGCGCCTCCTGTGGCGAGTTTGAGCGCACTGACGACACGCTGACAGTAGATATTGCCGGGCACTACCTGTTCAATGACAGGATTACGTTGTTCGGGCGCATGGAGAACGTAACCGGAGAGGAAGATATTCTGGGCCGCCACCCCTACGGCGCCCGGCCCAACAAGGGCCGAACCGTAACAGGAGGCGTACGTATTAGTTTGTGACTCTTGTCGTATTCGGAATGGGGGCGTATATTCCGATACGCCCCCTTTTTTACGTAAGGAACATATGAAATACATAACTCTTTTGTTTTTTCTGGGCTTGGCTCTACAGACAGCGCCGGCAGAAGAAGTCAACGTCTATTCCGGCCGCAAGGAGGCCCTGATAAAACCGCTGTTCGACAGGTTTACGGAGGAGACCGGGATCAGGGTAAACCTGGTGACGGGCAACGCGGATGCGCTGATCAAGCGCCTCGAACTGGAGGGTGAAAGGTCTCCGGCCGACCTGCTTGTTACCGTGGACGCCGGACGCCTGCACCGGGCGAAGGAACAGGGTCTGCTGCAGGCAATCACGTCCGCGCAACTTAGTGAAGTGGTGCCGGAAATCTACCGCGACCCCCAGGGATACTGGTACGGCCTGTCAATCAGGGCGCGGGTGATAGTCTACTCCAGGAAAACAATTGAGCCGGCACAGCTTTCCACTTACGAGGCCCTGGCCGACCCGGTCTGGCATAACCAGCTTTGCGTGCGATCCTCGTCCAACATCTATAACCAGTCGCTGGTTGCATCCATGCTTGCCCACCATGGCCGGGAGGAAACGGAAAAATGGATCAGGGAGTTGGTAGCCAATTTTGCCAGGGACCCCAAAGGCGGGGACCGGGACCAGATCAAGGCGGTGGCGGCAGGGCAATGCAACCTGGCGCTGGTCAACACCTACTACCTGGCAGGCATGCTGAGTTCGGATATAGACACTGAAACCGCCGCGGCAAACCAGGTCGCGTTGTTCTGGCCGAACCAGGAAGGGCGGGGCGTTCATGTCAACGTGAGCGGCGCCGGGGTAACGAATTCCGCGAGCCACAGGGAAGCAGCAATTCGCCTGCTGGAATACCTGGTCGGCGTCCAGGCCCAGGAGTGGTATGGGAAGACAAACCATGAATTTCCCGTCCGGGAAGGTGCTGCGGGGGGGAGCATCCTGCAATCCTGGGGCGAATTCAAGGCCGACAGCCTCAACCTGGCGGTATTGGGAGAAAAAAATCAGGACGCGGTGCGCGCCATGGACCGGGCCGGCTGGAAGTAAACGGAAGGCCGGACCGGCGAACAGATGCGCACTGACGGGTTAAGGTTCCACCCTCCCTGGGTAGCCCTGACCCTGCTGGTATCCGGGGTGCTGATGCTGCCGGTCATCGTTGTGGCGGCATCGGTCTTCCTGTCCAGCGGCGATATCTGGCAGCACCTGTATGACACGGTCCTCGCAGAGTACATCGGTAATTCCCTCCTGCTGGCCCTTGGCGTGGGCTGCCTGTCCCTGCCACTGGGTGTAATCCCGGCCTGGCTGGTAACCATGTACCGGTTCCCCGGAAGCCGCCAACTGGAATGGGCCCTGCTGCTGCCCCTGGCCATGCCCGCGTACATCATCGCCTATACCTATACCGGGATGCTGGACGTGGCTGGTCCACTACAGTCCTGGCTGCGCGTAGCGTTTGACTGGCAGTACGGCGATTACTGGTTTCCCGACATCCGCTCCCTGCCCGGCGCGGTGCTGATGTTGTCACTGGTGCTGTACCCTTATATCTACCTGTTGGCCCGGGCCGCTTTCCTGGAACAGTCAGCCAGCATGGTCGAGGTCGCCCGTACCTTGGGCGTCAGGCCGGCCGCGGCATTCTTCAAGGTGGTGTTGCCGCTGGCGCGCCCGGCGGTCATCGTCGGCCTGTCCCTGGTGCTGATGGAGACTCTGGCGGATTACGGCACCGTGCAGTACTTCGGCGTAGCGACGTTTACCACCGGCATCTTCAAGACCTGGTTTGGCCTGGGCAGCAGCATCGCCGCGGCCCAGTTGTCCGCGCTGCTGATGCTGTTCGTGCTGCTCCTCATCATCCTGGAACAACACTCGCGCAGGCAGTCCCGTTATTATGACACCAGCACCCGTTATGGCCGCCTGGAGCAGAAACATCTGCGCGGACTGCGCGGATTGCCTGCCCTGGCAGTATGCGCGCTGCCGGTCCTGTTCGGGTTTGTCATCCCGTCCGGGCAGTTGCTGTTATGGGGAATACAAACCTGGCGCACGTCCCTGGACGCCGGTTTTTTCACCCTCATCGCCAACAGCATTGAGCTTGCGTTTATCACCGCCTTACTTGCGGCGGCCCTGGCATTGGCGATTTCCTACGCCCGGCGCCGGCAGCCCGGGATAATGACGAACCTGTTCAACCGCCTGCTGGGCATGGGTTACGCAATCCCGGGCGCGGTGATTGCAGTAGGCGTATTGATCCCCTTCACCTGGCTGGACCGCCACCTGGGCCACTGGTTCGGTTTACTGTCCGATACCGAGCCCGGCTTGCTCCTGAGCGGCACTATCGCCATCCTGGTGTTTGCCTACCTGGTGCGTTTCCTGGCCCTGTCCCTGAATACGGTGGACGCCGGCCTGGCAAAGATCAAGCCGTCCATGGACGAGGCGGGCAGGAGCCTGGGATTCAGCGGCTTCAGGTTGCTGCGCCGGGTCCATATCCCCATCCTGCGCGGCAGCCTGCTTACCGCCGTACTGCTGGTATTTGTTGACGTCCTGAAAGAACTTCCCGCGACGTTGATACTGCGGCCGTTCAATTTCAACACGCTGGCGGTTCGCACCTATGAGCTGGCCAACGAAGAAAGGCTGGCCGACGCCACGTTCCCGGCCCTGGCAATCGTGCTGGCAGGCATTATTCCGGTTATCATACTCAGCCGGGCCATCTCACAATCCCGTACCGCACATGCTTGATGTTAACAACCTGACAGTCATGCTGGACGGCAAGGACGTCGTTTCGGATATCTCCCTGCGTCTTGAGCGGGGCAACATCGGTTGCCTGCTGGGTCCCAGCGGCTGCGGTAAAACTACCATGCTGCGAACCATAGCCGGGTTTGTGCAACCCCGGCGCGGCGAGGTGCGCATCAACGGCCGCCCTGTCGCCGGGGCAGCCTCGCCCGTCCCCGTGGAGCAGAGGGGGGTCGGCATGGTATTCCAGGACTTCGCCCTGTTTCCACACCTGGCTGCACGCGAGAATATCGCCTTCGGCTTGCAGGGACTGCCGGGACGGGAGCGGCAGGACCGGGTGAACGATGTGGCCCGGACGCTCGAAATCACCGATTTCCAGCACAAATATCCACACCAGTTATCGGGGGGACAGCAACAACGGGTCGCAATCGCAAGAGCGCTGGCGCCGCGCCCTGACATACTGCTGCTGGATGAACCCTTTTCCAATATGGATATTGAGCTGAGGGAACAGATCGCGCGGGAACTGCGTTTGATCCTCAAGCAGGACGGCATGACGGCAATCCTGGTGACCCATAACCAGCTTGAGGCCTTTGCCATGGCGGACGAGATCGGTGTCATCCGGGACGGCGCGTTGCTGCAATGGGGCAACGCGTATAGCCTTTATCACCAACCTGATAGCCCGCAGGTTGCCGATTTTATCGGGGAAGGGGTGTTCCTGGAAGGCACAGTGCTGAGCACTACCGAGGTGGCGACCGAACTGGGCGTGTTGAGAGGTTCCGCTCCCCACGGCAGGACGCCTCAGACACAGGTGTCCGTGCTGGTCCGTCCCGACGATATCGTGCACGACGACAACAGCAGCCAGACCGCTATGGTGCAGGACAGGGTGTTTCGCGGCGCCGAATACCTCTATACCCTGGCCCTCCCCAGCGGCGCCAGGCTATTGAGCCTGGTTCCCAGCCACCACGACCACGCCATCGGAGAAGAAATCGGCATCCGTCCGGAAATCGACCACCTGGTGGTGTTTGAATAACTGATTACCAGCCTTAAGGCTTTTGGATATTTGTGCCAGGGTTTGGCCTGGTCTGATAAATGGGGTCAGAAGATGAAGTCGGCCTCGGCGAGCGTGGCTTGGTGATAGCCTTCCAGGGTAATGGTTCCACCGCCGTACGCGGCAAGGTCCATGACCAGGCCCTGGTCGGTCTGCGTCAGGGTGAGGTCCGAGAGCGATTCAATCTCGTCGAATGCCGACAGGTCGATGCGGTCGGCGCCGTGGCCGAAATCCGGGAGGGCGTCTTCTCCGTGGCCGGGCGCAAACACGAACGTATCATCCCCCGGCCCGCCGTACAGTATATCGGCGCCGGCCTCCCCGGACAGGGTGTCAGCGCCCCGCCCGCCGTAGAGCTTGTCGTCCCCGTTGCCGCCGTACAGGATGTCATCGCCGCCGCCGGGGCCGCCGTACAACACATCATGGCCGCCCCGCCCCAGCAGGGCGTTGGCGCGGCTGTCGCCGGCCAGCACGTCGGCGTGGTCGGAGCCGTGCAGATCTTCGATATCCGGGACCTGCTCGGTACGGACGTTGCCGGCGGCGTCAGTGTATTCGACGGTAAGGAGTTCGGCGAATGTATCGCCCTCGGCCTCCCCGCCCCGGGCGCTGGCGTTATGCAGGCGCACCACTACCCCGGCGTTCGAGCCCTGGTAGCTGGCAGCATCCCTGCCCGCTCCCCCGGTGAGGGTGTCCGCGCCTGGCCCGCCGTGCAGCCAGTCGTTGCCGGGGCCGCCGTCCAGGACATCATCGCCGCCCCGGTGACCGGACAGGTGGTCGCCGTAGAGCACGTCGGCGCCACCGCGCCCGGCCAGCGCGTCCTGGCCGTCCCCGCCCGCCAGCACGTTATTGTTCTCATCGCCGGCCAGCGCGTCATCGTGGTTAGAGCCCAGGAGGCTTTGAATGGCCTGAAACGTGTCGCCCTCGGCGTCCCCGCCCCGGGCCGTGCCGTCATGCAGGCGCACTTCCACGCCTCCGGACGAGGCCCGGTAGCCGGCGAACGTGGTGTTGGCCGCATCGCTAAGGGCGCTGCCGATGAGGGTGTCCGCCCCGGGGCCGCCTTCCAGGTAGTCCCAGTGGCCGGGGTTAAGGCCGCCGCCCCTCAGGACATCATCCCCTGCCCCGCCCCAGAGTTCGTTGCCGAGCTCGCTGCCGGTGAGTGTGTCGGCGTGGGCGGAGCCGATGAGGCCGTCGATGCCGTGCAGCACGTCGCCCTCGGCGTCCCCGCCC
>VYCZ01000023.1:0-1316 GCA_009843675.1 Gammaproteobacteria bacterium
TTCCTGATCCCGACACTCAGGCCGGGATACGTTTCCTGCAGGCGGGCACGCACGAATTGCGCCTGCCACAAGGCAAGAGGACTTTCTCTCGTAACAATACGCAAGTTTGATATGCCCATAACTCCACAGTTTCCGAACAGGACCCGGATTTTCCATGCTTCATCCGGGCCCGGCGCTTTGACCTGCCATACAATCCGGATACACTAACAGGGTAAACGATATTTAGGAAGCTCCGGGCAAGTTCAAACTGGTTGATAAATTTGATGAAACTGGGCGTAATCATGGATCCTGTTGCCGGGATCAAGGTCGAAAAAGACACCACCCTGGCGCTGCTGCTCGCGGCCCAGCGCAGGGGGTGGGAGATTTATTATATGGAGATGAATGACGTCTATCTTGACGGCAACATGCCGCGGGCGCGCGCCCGTATCCTGACGGTCGCAGATGATGTATCCGATTGGTACCGGGTCCATCGCCACACGGAACTTACGCTCCCGGAACTGGACGCGATCCTGATGCGCAAGGACCCTCCGTTCAATATGGAATACATCTACATGACCTATATCCTGGAGCACGCGGCGGAGCAGGGCACGGTTGTCGTCAACGCCCCGGCCGCGCTGCGGGATATAAACGAAAAGGCGTCAATCACCCGCTTTCCCCAGTGCATACCACCTACCTTGATCAGCCGTGACCGGCAAGACTTGCTCGCTTTCATCGAACAACACGACCAGGTCATACTCAAACCCCTGGACGGCATGGGCGGCGCCTCGGTTTTCCGGGTTGGCAAGGAGGATGTCAACACGAATATAATCATCGAAACGCTGACACGAAACTCGCAGAGCTTTATTATGGCCCAACAGTTCCTTGCGGCAATCAAACAGGGCGATAAACGCATTCTGCTTATTGACGGGCAGCCGTATGAACATGCACTGGCGCGCATACCAAAGCCCGGCGAGATACGCGGAAACCTGGCGGCGGGAGGGACCGGCAAGGGCGTGGACCTCAGCGACCGGGATTACTGGATCTGCGAGCAGGTCGGGCCGCAGCTCAGCGCCATGGGCCTGGTATTCGTCGGGCTGGACGTCATCGGTGACTACCTCACGGAAATCAACGTAACCAGTCCTACCTGCGTCAGAGAACTGGAACGGATCTACGGCAGCGATATCGCGGGTAAGATAATGGACTGCATTGCAGGTAAAACGGGACAGTCGTCTTGAGCATTACGGCGGCGATGCACCAGGGTTTGAAGCAACCGGATATCGCTTTGCCGAATTCCGGTTCCCGGCAACCGGAACTGCTGCCGGAGGACCGCCTGAGCC
>VYCZ01000023.1:1326-6980 GCA_009843675.1 Gammaproteobacteria bacterium
CATTCTGCCTGGCGGCGATTTTCCATGCCCTGATCATTTTGGGGATTGTCTTTGCCCCGGAAGAAAAAGCGGGCCCGCGTTATGAATACATGGATATCGTCCTGGTACGGCAATCATCCGAAGCGCCGGAGGACGCCGACGTGCTGGCACAGGCGAACCTGAGCGGGGGCGGGGAAATCGTCACGAAGTCCATCCCGGCAGCGCCCCTGCCGCCCCTGCCGAACGCGGAACAGACTGAACCGGCAGAACCGGTCGCGCCGCAGGAGATTGAACCCGTAACAGAACCGGAGCTGCATGAACCGGCATCAACGACCGAGCCGGAAACCGTTGAACAATTGGCCGTCGAGGTAGAAACGCCCAAAACCGCCGTCGAGGAAGTCCCGGATGCCGTTCAGACAAACCGCCCCAGCGCATCCGAACTGATGACCAACAGCCTGAAGATGGCCGCACTGAGTTCAGAGGTACAGCGCAAACTGGAAACCAGGGCGAACCGTCCAAAAAGGACCTTCATATCAGCCAGCACCCGTGAATACAAATATGCAGCCTACATGGAGGCATGGCGCGCAAAAGTGGAGCGGGTAGGGAACCTGAATTACCCGGAGGAGGCCAGGAGGAGAAAAATTTCTGGACAACTGGTGCTTGACGTCGCATTGAACCCGGACGGAAAGATAAATCAAATTACCATACGCAGTTCCTCGGGCCACAAGGTGCTTGATGACGCGGCGATAAGGATCGTGGAACTGGCGGCGCCGTATGCGCCTTTCCCCGATGCGATCCGGGCGGAAACCGATGTCCTGCATATCACCCGGACCTGGCAGTTCTTGGACCAGAGCGGTTTCAAATAGCCCTGATCGGGCAGCATTTAACTTCCGGGTGGCATTCCGTCGCCGTTAGGGATACTATTAGGGATATGGTTCACGTTCCTATTCCGTAACGATGCAGGCCAGTAACTTAACCAACCAGTTTCTCATTGCCATGCCCAGTCTGAGAGATCCCAATTTTTCTCAAACTGTGACCTATGTCTGTGCGCATAATGAAGACGGCGCCATGGGACTGGTCATCAACCGCCCGGCGAATTGTGCCCTGGGCGAAATTCTGACACAGATGGAGATGACGCCGGATGATCAGTCCATCGCGAAACTGCCCGTTTACCAGGGCGGGCCGGTCCACACCGACAGGGGTTTTGTGTTGCACGAACCGGGCAGTCAGTGGGATTCCTCAATCAACGTCAGTGATGCGCTGGGCATTACGACTTCCAGGGATATATTGCACGCCATCGCGGAAAGCGCGGGGCCGGATAAATTTCTGATCGCGTTGGGTTACGCCGGCTGGTCGGCAGGACAACTGGAAGAGGAGATAAAGGAAAACGCGTGGCTTAACGTGTCCGCGGACCTGGATGTCATTTTCAATACGCCCTGTGAACTGCGCTGGTCGTCGGCTACTGCCTTGCTGGGCATCGACCATCACCAGCTATCGACCGGTTTCGGACACGCCTGATCCGTGCCTGGTCCTGCCACCCTGCTATGCTTCGACTTCGGCACAAAAAGAATCGGCGTGGCGGTAGGCCAGACGCTGACTGATACCGCGACGGCGCTGGAAATCATCCCCGTGCGCAACAACCGCCCGGATTGGGAGCGGATTGGCGCGCTGATCAGTCAATGGCAACCCCAGGCGCTCGTCGTCGGTAACCCGTTGAATATGGACGGCAGCCGGCATCCTGTCGGCGCTGTCGTTGACGCGTTCGCCCGAAAACTGCAAGGGCGTTACCGCTTGCCGGTGCTGCGCGCCGATGAACGTCTCTCGACTGTCGAGGCCCGGGCCCGGCAGCGAAACAGTGATGCCGTCGATCATGTGGCAGCCCAGGTAATCCTGGAAGGCTGGTTGCAGGATGGCGGAGAGGTCAGAAAATGTTATAATGGCTGACGTATAGGAACACCATCAAAATATGCCGGAAAACAATATTGATGTACAGCAGCTGATCCGGAACATGAAAGCCGGGCTAGATCAATATTTACAGGAGCACAACAGAAAAAATCCCTTATTTATCGGAATCCACACAGGAGGAGTCTGGGTAGCGCAACAATTGCACAACCTGTACTGCGCTTCCCTGCCTCTCGGCAAACTCAATATCGCATTCTACCGCGACGATTTCAGCCGCATTGGACTGCACCCCCGGGTAACGCCTTCCAGCCTGCCCTTCGATGTGAGCGACCGCCACGTGATTCTAATCGATGATGTGCTGTTTACCGGCCGGACCGTGCGCGCGGCAATGAACGAATTATTCGATTACGGCAGGGCAGCGAGTATCTGTCTGGCTGTACTGGTGGATCGTGGCGGCAGGGAGCTGCCCATACAGGCAGATGTGGCCGGAAAACATCTGGACCTGGAAGCAAACCAACATGTCAAACTCTCAGGCCCGGAACCGCTGGCGCTGGAAATCACGACAGCAGAATGACGAGCCACTCCATTCAACTGGATCAGCACGGTCGCCTCATACATTTCCTGACGACGGAAGGCCTCAGTCGTCAAATTCTGACAAGTATTCTTGATTATGCGGAATCCTTCGCCGGCGTCGGCGGGCGCGCCATAAAAAAGGTGCCCCTGTTGCGCGGCAAAACCGTAGCCAACCTGTTTTTTGAATCCAGCACCCGGACCCGCACGACCTTCGAACTGGCGGCCAAACGTTTGTCCGCTGACGTTTTGAATATCAACATCGCGATGTCCGCCACCAGCAAGGGCGAAGCGCTGCAGGACACACTGCACACCCTGGAAGCTATGCACTGCGACCTGTTTGTAGTTCGCCACGGCAATAGCGGCGCCGCGCATTTCATTGCCGGCCAGGTGGCAGACAATGTCCGCGTCATCAACGCCGGGGACGGCCGCCATGCCCATCCTACCCAGGCCATGCTGGACATGTTCACCATCCGCCGCCATAAACCGGATTTTGAGTCACTGCGAATAGCCATTGTCGGTGATATTGCGCATTCACGGGTTGCCCGCTCTAACATTCATGCTCTCAACACCCTCGGAGTCAGTGATATTCGCGTCATTGCTCCAAAAGCCCTGATACCGGAAGATGTCGAGAGCCTTGGCGTGCAGGTCTTCCATGATTTGAATGAAGGTCTGCGCGACGTGGACGTCATCACCATGTTACGCCTGCAACGGGAACGGATCAGCAATGCCGTGCTCCCCAGTGAAGAGGAATATTTCCAGTGTTACGGACTTACCGAAGCGCGCCTGAGCGTAGCCAGCCCCGACGCTATCGTGATGCATCCCGGTCCGATCAACCGGGGTATTGAAATTGATTCACAGGTCGCCGACGGGGAAAGGTCGGTTATCCTGCAACAGGTCAGCCACGGCATCGCAATACGCATGGCGGTCATGGCCATGGTAATGGGTGTCGCGCCCGGCGACGGGATGGTAGGGGAGTGATGCGTATTGTAATCCGCAACGGCCGCCTGGTCTGCCCCGCGCAGCAGCTTGACGAATTGGGCGACCTGTATATCGCGGACGGCAGAATAGTGGCCGCCGGCAAAGCGGTTGATGGCTTCACCGCCGATCTTGAGATAGCGCTGGAAGGCCAGTTCGTTTGTCCGGGGATCGTGGACCTGAGCGTCCATACCCGCGAACCGGGATTCGAACACAAGGCAACCATTGCATCCGAGACTGAGGCGGCCGTGCGCGCCGGGGTAACCAGCATGGTATGCCCGCCGACTACACGGCCGGTTACGGACAATCCGTCTGTCGTCGAGCTTATCCACCAGCGCCAGACCCGACTCGACAAGACGCGCATATACCCTCTGGGCGCACTGACCAAAGGGCTGGAAGGACGCCAGTTGACGGAAGTGGCTGCCCTCAGGCAGGCGGGATGCGTCGGCTTGTCCAATGCCGACAATCCTATCACCGACACGGAAGTGCTGCGGCGCGCATTTGAATACGCCGTCGGTTTTGACCTGCCGGTGTTCATCCATCCGGAAGACAGTTACCTGAGAAACCGGGGCGTGATGCATGAAGGAAAAATCAGCACCCGGCTTGGCCTGCCCGGTATTCCGGAAACCGCGGAGACGATAGCCATCAGCCGAGCCCTGTTATTGATCGAACAAACGGGAGTCAGGGCGCATTTCTGCCGGCTGTCCTGCGCCCGCAGCGTGGAACTGGTGGCCGCGGCAAAACAACAGGGTCTGCCGGTCAGCGCGGATACCGGCATCTGTTACCTGTACCTCACAGAGATGAACGTTGACGGGTTTAATTCCCAATGCCACCTGTGGCCCCCGCTGCGCACCGACCGGGACAGGCAGGCGTTGCTGGAGGGGTTGCGGTCCGGCGTCATCGACGCAGTCTGTTCGGATCACCAGCCCCATGATGAAGACGCGAAGGCCGCGCCGTTCAGCAGCACCGAACCTGGCGCATCAACACTTGAGGTTCTGGCGCCGCTGGCGTTCAGCCTGGCATCAACCCGCGGTTTCAAGCTGGAGCATATCATCGGCGCGCTGACCTGCCGGCCCGCCTCCATCATAGGTATAAACGCAGGAACCCTGGCCGAGAGCGCGCCTGCTGACCTGTTTATCTTCGATGAAGGCTCGCAGTGGACTGTGAATGCTGAAAAACTGGCCAGCGCGGGGAAAAACACGCCCTTCGACAACTGGGAGATGGGCGGCAAAGTCACCTGTACGATTATCGACGGAAAAGTGATGTTCAGGGACCTGTAGTACCATGCCCCATCCCGATACCCGCGACACGATCTTTGTCGAAGACGCCGCGGTCCTGCAACATCATACTCTTGACGCCGGCCAATACCTGCTGAGACTGGCAGCCGGCGCCACCGCCGGGCGTGCTATGCCGGGGAGCTTTGTCCACCTGCGCTGTCATGAAGAGCTGCCCATGCGCCGTCCCATGTCGGTTATGCGGGCGGACCCCCGGGCCGGCTGGATAGATATCCTGTACAAGGCCCACGGCCAAGGCACGGATAAACTGGCCGGCGCCAGGGTCGGCGATTGTATCAACCTGCTCGGCCCCATCGGCAAACCGTTCAAACTGCAGGGTTACCGGAGTGTTCCCCTGCTCATCGGCGGCGGGGTGGGCATCCCTCCCATGGTGTTCCTTGCCGAGCACATGATGAAACAGGCGCCGTCCGTGAAGCCCTTCGTCATCATGGGGTCGGAGATCCCCTTTCCATTCAAGCCGAAACCCTCGAAGATCATGGTGGATGGGATTCCCGGCGATGCGATTGCCTGCATGCCCCTGCTGGAGGACTGGGGGATCCCCAGCCGTCTTACCAGCAGGCAGGGTTATCCCGGCTGTCACCACGGTCTCGTCACCGACCTGGCGCGAACCTGGCTGGACGGACTCGATGCGGGACAGCGGCAACAGGTCGAGATATTCAGTTGCGGGCCGACTCCCATGTTGCAGGCCGTTGCCTCCCTGGCCGGGGAATTTGCCCTTCCCTGCCAGGTTTCACTGGAAGAATACATGGCCTGCGCCGTCGGCGGTTGCGCAGGCTGTACGGTGCCTGTTTTCAGGAACGGGGCGGCATCCATGTTGCGGGTATGTGTGGACGGCCCAGTGTTCCAAGCTGAAGAAGTGTTTCCGGAAATGGTTGGCAACAACCAGAAAAGTGAAGAATTACAACCAGAACCATGATCCATATTCCCCTA
>VYCZ01000023.1:6990-7402 GCA_009843675.1 Gammaproteobacteria bacterium
TGCGCAGGCTGTACCGTGCCTGTTTACAGGGACGGGGAGGCATCCATGCTGCGGGTATGCGTGGACGGCCCGGTGTTCCAGGCTGAAGAAGTGTTTCCTTAAATGCATAACGAAATGGTTAACAACAACCAGAAAAGTGAAGAATTACAACCAGAACCATGATCCATATTCCCCTACAGGAATTTTTTCACACCCTTTTCTGTCTCGTAAGTTATTGAAACATAAAATCTTTACAGAATTATGCGGGGTTTTCTTAATTTTGGCACGGAACCTGCAGCATATAGGGCAAAGAAGTTTTAACCCTTAATATCAACCAATCGGAGAAAGTAGAATGAACTGGCAAACTCCTGAATACAGCGACATCCGCTTCGGTTTCGAAGTCACGATGTACATCAACAACAAGTAATAACAA
>VYCZ01000431.1 GCA_009843675.1 Gammaproteobacteria bacterium
CCGTCAAGCCGGTGGACAGCCGGGAGACAGACGCATGATTTCCGTTCATCGACTGGTCGGGCGCTGCGGAAAATGGATGATTGCCGCCTTTATCATCATGTCTGAATGGTGCTTTTCAGCCGACGGGCAACAATTCGGAAGATTGTTCACCACCCCGGAACAGCGGCAACGGTTGCAGGAGTTGAGAGAGGAGCACAGACAGACATCGGACAGCCGCAAAGGAACGGAAACGGAATCCCGGGAAATGACCGGCGGGTATCCAGCCCGACACTCAAAGACCGGGATGTCCCTCGGGCCGGATGATCCGTCCGTAATCACCCTCAAGGGCCTGATTTACAGGAACGACGGTGCGCGCATGGCATGGATCAAGGCACAGGAAGGCCCCGCGGCGCTGGATTACCGGCAACTGCAAACCGGGGAGGCGCCGGATGACGGCTTTTCCATAAGCGTGCCCGTGCGCGGACAATCCGTGAAGCTCAAACCGGGCCAGTCCTGGCACCCGGAATCCGGTGCGGTGACTGATTTGGGGGATATTGCGCCTTGAGTTCTGTTTTCCCCGGTACTCTTCCCGGCCCGCGGTCAGCGCAGGGGGCGGCGCTGCTGGCCTTTATGCTGGCGCTGATAGCGGGTTCTTCCTGGCTGTTGTTGTCGGACCTGAACGGGCACACGCAGGTCTATAACCGGCGCGCCGGCAGCGGACTGGCGTTGAACCAGGCAAAACAGGCCCTGTTGTCCTATGCGATGAACTATCCCGACCTGCGCGCCAACCCGGAGAAAGGTCCGGGGTTTTTGCCCTGTCCGGACCGGAACAACGACGGCAGGCCGGAAACGAACTGTGCCGAGAGTACCGGAACCACCCTGGGCCGGTTGCCGTTCGCCATCCTGGGACTGGATGATCCGCGGGACAGCAGCGGCGAACGGCTATGGTATGCCTTGTCGCCGGATTTCAGGAATACCCGGTCCAACCACGCGGTTATCAATAGTGAAACGCCGGGACAGTTCAGCGTCGATGGAAGGAATGATGTGGTGGCTGTAGTCATGGCGCCGGGGCCGCCGGCCGCACACCAGTACCGGCGTCCGGGCAATGATGCCGCCGATTACCTGGAAGGGGATAACGCCAGTGTTGCCGATGGCAGGTTTTCTGCCTTTGCAGGCAATGATCAAGTAGCTGTCATCACCCGCGCGCAGTTGATGGCGGTAGTGGAACGGCGCGTGCTCAATGAAGTTCGCGCAGTGCTGGCGCGTTACCGGGCCGATCAATCCGCTTACCCCCGGCCGGCGCCGTTTGCCGACCCCCATGCCGATAACCGGGTATTACGCGGCTCCCATACCGGGAGCAATAATGCGGGCATGCTCACGGACACGCGCAGGGATTTCCTTGACTGGGGAGTCGGCGCCCTTGACCTGGTCAGGAACGTTACGGACGGCTCCAGCGCCGTAGTGCAAACGGTGAGTAGGAGCACGCTGGAACTGCGAGGTCCTGAGACTGGGGTGGAAAACGATTTTGACAGGAGGGACATCTATTTTATCGAGTTGCGCGGGCTTGCCGGTCACCTCACGGCTACGGCCGGCGCCGGCAGTTCCGGACTCATCCTGAAAGATACGGCGCGGGATTTCAGGGAGTTGGGCGTAATACCCGGTGACGTGGTGGAAAACCTGGGTGACGGCTCAAGCGGTACCGTCTCGGCCGTTGAAAGGACGGTATTGACGCTGGGCAGGCTAAACGGCGGTATGGAAAATGATATTGATTTCGGTGAGGACTACCGCCTGCGCAGTAATACGGGGACAGCCGGTCCGGGCAGCGCCGGCCTGACCCTGGCGGACCCCGCGGCCGATTGTATTGCCCTGGGGATAGCCGGCGGGGACCTGATGGAGAACCTCAGTGACGGTTCAATCGGCCGTGTCGGCAATGTGGCCGGGCCGACCATACTGACCGTTAATGCCCTGCGTTTCGGCCGTGATAATAAATTCAGGGAAAATGACGTTTACCGGCTGCCCCGTTATAACGCAGGCAACAATACCAGGAAAGGATTACTGCCGGTACATGAACCCGGCAAGGTATTTCCAACCGGCTTCAATGTGGAGTGGAGGGTAAACGTCGATAACAGGGCGATCACGGGAATTGCTCCGGATACCCATCCCGGTTATGCCGCGGCAGTGACGCGCTCGCTCATGTCATCGGCGGATGCAGGCGCGATCCGCGTCAACCCGGAAGACGGCTATTGCGCCTGGCTCAACGTCCGGGTGGTCGATTGCATCGGCATCAGCGAGACGGCGCCCATCCTGGAAGGGGTTGCAGCTTCAGGGTCATCCGCGACCGTGTTGAATGATGCTGCCGTGGATTTCATTTCAGCCGGGATAAAGCCGGGAGACCTGGTTGATGAACCATACATGGCGGTCGTCTCCCGTGTTGCATCATCCGCGAGAATGAACGTGGCGCAGGTGACTGCCGCGTCCCGTTCCCCGGCCCCGGGCGAAAACTATCAGATGCGTCTCGCCACCCGCTTATTGAGCGGCGCGGCCGGAGCATCCACAGGGGACCGGCTGGAGGATCCGGGCATGGACTTCGGCCCGGCGGGCGTGCGACAGGGGGACGTCGTGGAGAACGTGACAGACGGTTCCTTCGGCCTGGTTGCCAGGGTCAATGGCTCGACCGTAGAGACGACGCTATACGGCGGGCGCGACAACTCGTTCAGGGCGGGCGATGAATACAATGTGTACTACGGCTATGTAAACCGGCGCCGGTACCGCTTCAACCTGGGTTACCAGGGAGAACCGGTTACCCGTTCAAGCGGCGGCGCGCGGCGGCGCGACGTATGCCTGGGTTACGGAACCGATTGCAGGGGCGCCCCGACTCCCGCGCGCCTGCCGTATCGCGGGCGCGCCGCCGCAGGGACGGCTGTTTCCGGTACGCCCCTGGTGCTCATCGAGGACCTGGACGATGCGGACGTAGTAACCCGGACCGGTTTGACGATTCCACCGGGGGGCGCGGCAGGTTCCATCCGCACGACCGGTATGGATTACTACCTGGCCGAAGGTTCCGGTGAACTGCCGTCCTGGTTCATAAAAAATAAATGGCACCACCTGGTTTACATCGCTTACGGCGCCGGTTTTGCACCCGGCGGCAGCGGTCATTGCACGGCCGGAGCGGATTGCCTGGTCGTTCAGGGACGCACCGATGATGCGGAAGCGCTGGTGGTCTCCGCCGGGATGGCGCTGGCGGACCAGGATCGTTCCACCGGTTCGATCACGGATTATTTTGAAGGGGAAAATGCAAGCTTGGCCGGTGACGATGTCTTCACCGCCGCTGACATAACGGAAACTTTCAACGATCAGGTCGTGATTATTGCGCCGTGAAGCGGATTTGGACAGGGACATGCCGGTGAAACAAAGAGGATTTTCGTTACTGGAACTCGCCATTGCGCTGATGATCGTCGCTCTGCTTCTGGGAGGGATGCTCAATCCCCTCGGCGCCGCCCTGGAAACAAAACAGCGGGCCAGGGCGGAGCTTCAACTGGAACGGATCAGGGAAGCCTTGACGGGATTCGCCATGATAAACGGTTATCTCCCCTGTCCGGCGACAACCACCGATCCTGACAGCGGCAGGTATGGTCTTGAAGACGCAGCCTGCGACAGCGACCCGGTTGCGGAGGGATACCTGCCCTGGCGCACCCTGGGAGTGCCGGAAACGGACCCGTGGGGGTTGCCGAGGAGCGCCGCTTCCGACCCGTTCAACGGCTATTGGCGTTACCGGGTCGATCGCAATTTCAGCAATTCGGGAGCGTTGGTCACCATAAAGACCGCGCAGGCCGAGAACCTGACCATCGTGGACGCACGAGGCATGCTGCTGACTGCGCCGACGGAGACCCCGGTGGCGATCATCTATTCCACCGGCGCAAACATGGCGCAGGATGGAGAAAACGCCCGCTTTGAAGGGGCGCCCTGCGGGAACCCCGGTGGTTATGACGCAGGAGGGGGCATGTCATGCCCCGACGGTGAGCCCTTGTACCAGGGTGGCGATGTATCCGGAGCCGGCAGCGCCGCCGCGTTTGACGACATGCTGGTGTGGCTGTCACGGCCGCGCCTGTTCAACAGGATGGTTACGGCAGGCCGGTTGCCGTGAATATGTTCACGATAGCCTATTTTACCCTCCTTGAAGCCATCCGCTGCCGTTTGCTCATTGCAGTGATTGCAGTCGTGGCCGCAGCGTTCGGCCTGGCAGAGCTCCTGGGCGAATTAAGCATCACGGAGACCAGGCAGGCACAGGCGTCCATAACGGCCTCTTTATTGCGGGTTTTCTCGATTTGCGCCACCTGCCTGTTTGTTATAAGCAGTGTCCTGAGGGAGCAGGACGACAAGGGTCTGGAACTGATCCTGTCCCTGCCCCTGCCCAGGCACGCGTACCTGTTCGGTAAAACAGCCGGATTTGCAGGTTTCTCATTATGCGTTGCTGTCCTTGCTGCCCTGCCGTTGTTCCTGTATGCCCCCGCCGTAGCGGTCGGCTGCTGGATGCTCTCCCTGTTCTGCGAACAGCTGTTGCTGGCCGCCTTCAGCCTGCTGTGCCTGCTGGCATTTGCCAATATCAGCCTGGCTTTCACGTCAGCCATGGCATTTTACCTGTTGTCGCGCAGCATGGAGGCGCTACGCCTGTTAAGCGCTGCCCCGGTCCTGGTATCCGACGCCAATTCACAGGTCTTCATGAATTTTCTGGTGAACGCGCTGGTATTGCTGCTGCCCGACCTGCACACGTTTACTCGTAGCGAATGGCTGGCCTACGGGGTCGATGCCGGCGCCGTGGGGGCAGTATTGATCCAGACCCTGGTTTACCTGCCCGTCCTGCTGTCCGGCGGCCTGTTCGACCTGTACCGGAAGAACCTGTGAGGGTGACTGATGAACGGTAGCCCCCATATCTCAGCAAGACCGCTGTCAACGGTCCCGCTTCCGGTCCTGGCGGTACTGATCGCCAGCCTGGTAATCCAGGTGTGCTGGAGTTATGCGCAACCCCGGGCGGCGGCAACGGCTGAATCCCTGCCGGACGCACCCGATACCGGGCTGCTGCGCCTGTACGGCCTGGGAGAACCGGATACGCTGGCGAAAATCCTGATGTTATGGCTGCAGGCTTTCGACAATCAACCCGGCGTCAGTATTCCATTCGCAAGGCTGGACTATGCCAGGGTCATAAACTGGCTGGACGCGCTGCTCGACCTGGACAGCCGTTTTCAATACCCGCTGCTGTCCGCCAGCCGCGTGTACACGCAAACGCCGGATGACGCCGGGAAGCGGCAAATGCTGGAATTCGTCCACCGGCGCTTTCTGGAGGACCCCGACCGCCGCTGGCCCTGGATGGCGCATGGGGTTTATGTCGCAAAACATCGCATCAAGGATCTGCAACTGGCCTTGAAATACGCCAACGCCCTGCGCCTGAACGTGAGCAGTGACGCGGCGCCCCCTGGGCAACACAAATGGAGATATTCGTACTGGAAGACCTGGGCGAGATCGAGAGCGCCCGAATCATTATCGGCGGCCTGCTGGCAAGCGGCAGACTGGCAGGCAACGACAATGAACTGCAATTCCTGAAAAGCAAACTGGCGGAACTGCAGCAAGGCAATAACCGGCTTCCGGCCGGAATTGGAGGATAACAATATGAAAACACGCAAACAGCCGGGTTTTACCCTGGTGGAAATCGCCGTCGTGCTGGTCCTGGTCGGACTCCTGCTGGGCGGCATCCTCAAAGGCCAGCAACTGATAAGCAGCGCCCGGGTGCGCAATATGGCGGATCAGAACGCCGGCATCCAGGCCGCGTATTACGGTTTTATCGACCGCTACCGGCAGGTCCCCGGCGACATGCCGGCGGCGCTGGCGTGCCGCGCCATCAGTGCGGAGGTCGACACCAACTGTGGCGGGACGCCTACCATCGGCGGCAACCAGAACGGCCGCATCGACCGCTGGGAGGAAGCCGGCGCCGTCTGGGCGCACCTGGCCCATTCCCGCCTGCTCAACGGCAGCTACGGCGGGAATACGGCTACGGCGGCACAGTATGAGGCTGGGGTATTGACCGGACAGGTGCCCGGCAACGCCTTCCAGCAACCCGTCCTGCTGGGGTTTACCGACGATTACGACGATGGCGGCGCCGCATCCGGTTCGACCGTGCGCCTGGCTTACGTATTCGGCGCCGGCGTCACCCCGAGCCTGTTGCGCGAGCTGGACGTGAAACTGGACGACGGCGACCCGGGCCGCGGCGTTGTGCGCGGCACGGTGAATACGGCGAAGCCCGGAGAGAGCACGGTGGGGGGCGACGACTTCGGAACCGGCGCTCCCGGCAGCGAAGTCATATTGTGGTCGTCCACTACCGGCGCGCCCTGCATCAATAACGCGGATGCAGCGGGTTCCTCCTGGAACGTGGACAGCGACAATACCCGTTGCAACGCGCTGTTCCTGTACTGACCCGGCCAGGGTCGTTAACCAACCGACGCAGGCGGCGCACCAGGCCATGCCGGTTCCGGCCATACGCATACAGGGGCTGACAAAACAGCGCGGCGGAAAAACCGTGTTGTCGGGTCTGGACCTGGTGGTGCCTGAGGGCGACTGCATGGGCCTGGTGGGGGTTAACGGCGCCGGCAAAACCACCTTGCTGAAATGCCTGCTGGACCTCGATGCGGCCACCTCGGGAGAGATAGCCGTCTTCAACAGGAAACACAGCCTGGCCGCAGCCAGGGCGCGCCTGGCTTACCTGCCGGAACAGTTCCGGCCGCCGGCTTGCCTCAACGGCTGGGAGTTCCTGCGTTATACGGGCGGACTTCATGGCAACGAATTCAACCTCAATCGGATAAGGCAGGTTATGGACATCCTGGATCTGGAGATTGCAGAGCTGGATAAACTTGCCATACGCCTGTCGAAAGGCACAGCGCAGAAACTGGGACTGGCCGCCTGCCTGCTGAGCGGAAAAAAGCTGCTCGTCATGGATGAACCCATGAGCGGCCTGGACCCGCGGGCGCGGGTCTGCCTGCAAACCCACCTGCTGGAGCTGAAACGGCAGGGTGTTACCTGCTTTTTCACTACCCACCTGCTGGCCGACGCGGAAAAACTGTGCGACAGCATAGCCATATTGCACCGGGGCGGAATCCGTTATATCGGATCTCCCGCCGCCTGCTACCGGCATTTCAACGCAGTTGACCTTGAACAGGCTTTTTTACGTTGCGTGGGGGGCGGCCGATAGTTGGGGTCAGAGTAATTCCATTAGATAACTATAAGCCTGCCGATATATACCCGGAATTTTACTCTCCCGAGGACCTGCCACGTTGCATTGTTTTATGTTATTGGCAACAAGCCAGTCACGAATATCGTCCATTGCAGGCGGGTCGTCGAGATCGACAACCAGCGCCGGCCTACCGCAA
>VYCZ01000101.1 GCA_009843675.1 Gammaproteobacteria bacterium
AATTATAACAGTTCAGTTATAAATGTCAAATATAACTGTACTGTTATACCCGGCTCTGCGCTTCCACCACGGCCAAGGCGGACATGTTGACGATGCCGTGCGCGGTCGAGGCGTTCGTCAGGATGTGAGCGGGCCGGGCGGCCCCTACCAGTACCGGTCCTACGGCAACGCCGCCGCCCAGCATCTTTAACAGGTTAAAAGAGATATTGGCTGCGTCTATGTTGGGCAGTACCAGGGTATTGGCGCGGCCGCGCAGTTTGGAATCGGGAAACGCATTGGCGCGAATGACTTCCGAGATGGCGGCATCGGCATGCATCTCGCCTTCCACCACCAGTTGCGGTTCGCGCTGTTGCAGGATTTTTGCCGCGGCGCGCATTTTTTCCGAAGAAGCGTTATTCCTGGTGCCGAAGTTGGAATGGGAGACCAGGGCAATGCGCGGCTTGATGCCGAAGCGCTGGACGGCTTCCGCGGCCAGCATGGTCATGGCCACGATATCGTCAACTTCGGGAACGGGCAACACGTGGGAATCACACATGAAAAACGTACCTTCCGGAAGCACCAGCACCGTCACGGAAGATAAATCCCTGACATCTTCGCGCTTACCCACGATGTCGCGCACGTGCGTCAGGTGGTTGATGAACGGCCCTATGGTGCCGCACAGCATGGCATCCACATCCTCGTGCATCAGCAGCAGGGCGGCAAGCGCCGTGGACTGGGTGCGTACGATGCGGCGCGCCTCATCCGGTGAGATGCCGGACCGCCCCTTGATGCCGTGATACAGATCGGCCAGTTCCAGGCAACGCCGGTCCTTGACCGGGTTAATCACCTCGAAGTCCCTGTCCTTGATCATTGCCAGGCCCAGTTCCTTGATGCGGCGATTGATCACTTCGGTGCGTCCGCCCAGCAGCGGCCTCGCCAGGCCTTCGTCAATCACCTGTTGCGCAGCCTGCAGAACCCTTCGTTCTTCCCCTTCGGCATAGGCAATTCGCCTGGGGTCCCGCGCGGCCTGGTCGAACACCGGGTTCATGATGGTGCCGGTCTGGAAGACGAACTGGATCAGCCGCTGGCGGTAGCTTTTGAAATCGGCGATAGGCCGGGTCGCCACGCCGCTGTCCATGGCGGCCCTGGCAACGGCCGGCGCCAGGCGCACGATCAGGCGCGGGTCAAACGGTTTGGGAATGATGTAGTCAGGCCCGAATATCAGGTCGCGTCCACCGTAGGCGCGGCTTACCACCTCCGATGACTCCGCCATGGCCAGGTCGGCGATGGCCTTGACGCAGGCAATCTTCATCTCCTCGTTGATGCTGGTCGCGCCCACGTCGAGAGCGCCGCGAAACAGGTACGGGAAACATATTACGTTGTTGACCTGGTTGGGAAGGTCGGACCGCCCGGTCGCGATAATGGCGTCGGGACGCGCCTTCTTCGCCACCTCGGGCGCGATTTCCGGAACGGGGTTCGCCAGGGCCATGATGATGGGCTTGTCCGCCATGCGCATGAGCATGCCCGGTTTCAATACGTTCCCCACGGACAAGCCCAGGAACACATCCGCATTCCTGATTGCCGCGCCCAGTGTTCTCGCCCGCGTGGCGCGGGCATAACGGGCCTTGAAGGGATCCATCAATTTCCTGCGGCCACGGTAGACCACGCCGGCAATATCAGTGACGATAACGTTGTCTTTCCTCAGGCCCATGGCGACCAGCAGGTCCAGGCAGGCCAGGGCTGCGGCCCCGGCTCCCGAGGTGACCAGCTTGATCTCTTCCATTTTTTTGCCCACCAGCCGCAGACCGTTGGTGATGGCGGCGGCGACGATGATGGCAGTCCCGTGCTGATCATCGTGGATAACCGGAATGCTCAGCCGTTCCTGCAATTTCCGCTCGACGACGAAACACTCCGGCGCCTTGATGTCCTCCAGGTTGATGGCGCCGAAGGTGGGTTCGAGGCTGGCGATGATGTCCACCAGTTTATCCGGGTCGGTCTCATCCAACTCAAGGTCGAACACGTCAATGCCGGAGAATTTCTTGAACAGCACGGCCTTGCCTTCCATGACCGGTTTGGAGGCGAGCGGACCGATGGAACCCAGCCCCAGTACGGCAGTCCCATTGCTGATGACCCCGACCAGGTTGCCCTTGGTCGTCAGCATGGACGCTTCTGCCGGCTCCCGCACGATCTCTTCGCAAGCGGCGGCCACGCCCGGCGAATAGGCCAGGGCCAAGTCATGCTGGTTGGCCAGCGGCTTGGTCGAGTGGACCGTCAGCTTGCCGTGGGGCGGGTTCCGGTGGTAGTCCAGCGCGGCGTCGCGTATCTCACCGATTTTTTGCTGGATAGTCTTTGATTTTTTCATGCTTATACTGCTCACAACAGGGGACAGATTTAAATCTGTCCCCGGTCCTCCGATGTTTATATTTGGGATTTCCGCAGGGCCTGGTCCAGGTCCCAGAGGATATCGTCGATGGTCTCCAGGCCCACCGATATACGCACCATGTCCGGGGTGACGCCTGCCGACAACTGCTCTTCCTCGGAGAGTTGCCGGTGGGTGGTCGAAGCCGGATGAATGATCAGGGTTTTGGCGTCTCCGACGTTGGCCAGGTGGCTCAAAAACTGCGCGTTCTCGATGAATTTGACCCCGGCTTCAACGCCGCCTTTTACCCCGAAACACAGGATCGATCCCGCGCCTTTGGGCAGGTACTTCCTGGCGAGTTCATGGTATTCGTTGTCCTCCAGGCCGGCGTATTTCACCCAGGAGACCGCGTCATGCCCGGCAAGATACTGCGCCACCTTCAGGGCATTTTCACAATGGCGGTCCATGCGCACAGGCAGGGTTTCCAGCCCCTGCAGGAACAGGAAGGAATTGAACGGGCTCAGGCTCGGGCCCAGCGTGCGCAGGATTTCACAGCGCGCCTTCATGGTATAACCGAAATCACCGAAGGTTTCGTAAAATCGCACGCCGTGATATCCCTTGGACGGTTCTGTCATGCCGGGGAATTTACCGTTGGCCCAGTCGAACCTGCCCGATTCGACCAGGACGCCGCCAATCGATGTGCCATGACCGCCGATAAACTTGGTCGCGGAATGAGTCACGATATCCGCGCCGAAATCCAGCGGCCGGCACAGGTAAGGCGAGGCGAAGGTATTGTCCACCACCAGCGGTATACCGGCCTCGTTGGCAACGGCGGCAACGGCTTCCAGGTCCAGGATATTGTTCAGGGGGTTGCCGATGGTTTCCGCATAGACGGCTTTAGTCCTGTCCGTAATCGCCCGGCGGAAGTTCTCCGGGTCGTCCGAATCGACGAAAATAACCTTGATCCCGAACTTTCTGAAGGTGACGTCAAACTGGGAGTAGGTGCCGCCGTACAGGGTCGTGGCGGATACCAGTTCGTCTCCCTCTTCCATCAGGGTCAGCAGGGCAACCATCTGCGCGGCCATGCCGGAACTCACGGCCAGCGCCGCGCGTCCGTTTTCCAGCGCCGCCATGCGTTCCTCGAACACGGAGGTGGTGGGGTTCATCATACGCGTGTAAACGTTGCCGAAAGTTTGCAGGTCGAACAGGCTGGCCGCATGACTGGGATCGTCGAACACGTAGGACGCGGTCTGGTAGATCGGCACCGCCCGGGAACCGGTCACCGCATCAGGTATCTGTCCTGCGTGCAGGCACAGCGTCTCGATACCGAATTCTTTATCAGCCATGGTTTAATTTAACATGGATACACAGGATATACAGGATATAACAGGGACCACAAACCGGGGCGATAGATAAAGGGATAGTTTGAGTCATATCTTGTATATCCTGTACATCCATGTTAATTCCTTGTGTTACGTGTCGATTTCACCGGTTTATGAAAAGCGGGCGTTTGGCCGAGATCACCCGGGTATTCACGCCGGCATAGTTCAATCCGCCGTACAGGCGGGCATACTCAATCTTCATGCAGCGGTCCATGACCACTTTCAGACCGGCATTGCGCGCCAGTTCCGCCGCTTCTTCGTTGACGATGGTGAGCTGCATCCACACGACCTTCGCGCCGATCTCGATGGCCTGGCGCACGAACGGCACAACCCGGTCCGGTTTTTGATACAAGTCGACCACGTCCACTTTCCCCGGTATGGATAACAGGTCGGGATAACAGGGTTCTCCCAGTATCTCCCGGTAGTTGGGATTGACGGGAACGATGTCAAAGCCGTGTTGCTGCAGGTACTTGCCGGCAAAATAGCTGGGCCGCATCGGGTCGTTCGACAGGCCCACCAGGGCGACCCGCTTGTTCGTTGACAGGATCTCCATCAATTCGTGGCTGGTGATGTCGAAAGTACTCATCAGGCGCTCATTTCACTGGCCCTGGCGCGCAGGATGAATTTCTGGATCTTGCCGGTGGAGGTTTTGGGCAGCGGACCGAAGACTATCGTTTTAGGCACCTTGAACCGGGCCATGTTGGCGCGGCAGAACTCGAACACCTCTTCTTCCGACAATATTTCCCCGTCTTTCAAGGTTACGAATGCGCAGGGGGTCTCGCCCCACTTCTCGTCCGGCCGGGCCACCACCGCCGCTTCGAGAATGGCCGGATGATGGTAAAGCGTATTTTCCACCTCGATGCTGGAAATGTTCTCACCCCCCGAAATGATGATGTCCTTGGACCGGTCCTTGATCTCCGCGTAGCCGTCTTCATGCCAGACGGCCAGGTCGCCGCTGTGGAACCAGCCTCCCCTGAAGGCTTCCTCCGTTGCCCCGGCATTTTTCAGGTAGCCCTTCATCACGATATTGCCGCGGTGGAAGATCTCACCGACCGTCTCGCCGTCTTTGGGAACCGGTTCCAGGGTTTCAGGGTCCGCCACCATAATGGCCTCCTGCAACGGGTAACGCACGCCCTGTCGCGCCTTGATTTCCGCCTGCTTTTCTATGGGCAGGTCGTTCCACTGCTCGCGCCAGGCGCAGACGACCGCGGGCCCATAGACCTCGGTAAGCCCGTAGACGTGAGTGACGGGGAAATTCATCTCTTCCATGGCCTGCAGCACCGCGGGCGGCGGCGCCGATGCCGCGGTCATGACCTTAACTTGGTGGTTTACCCCCTGTTTCAATTCGGCGGGCGCATTGGCCAGCAGGTTGAGAACGATGGGCGCGCCGCAAAGGTGGTCCACCTGCTCCTTCCGGATCAGGGAGAAAATGGCATCGGCCCGGACTGCCCGGAGGCAGACGTTGGTTCCGATCACGGCAGCGATGCCCCAGGGAAAACACCAGCCGTTGCAGTGAAACATGGGCAGGGTCCACAGGTACACGGGATGGGCGCTGGTATTCCATACGAGCAGGTTGGAAATCGCATTGAGGTAGGCCCCGCGATGATGGGTCACCACCCCCTTGGGGTCGCCCGTGGTGCCGGAGGTATAGCACAGCGCGATCGCATCCCATTCGTCCGGCGGCAAGCGCCAGTCGAAGTCCGGGTCGCCTTCCATCAGGAAGGACTCATAGTCGATCTCACCGAGCAGTTCACCCCCTTCGTATAAAGGATCGTCGACGTCGATCACTACCAGGTCCCGGCCTGATTTTGCGATGGCTGTCTTGATCACCGGGGAGAATTCCCGGTCGGTAATCAATACCCGGGCTTCACCATGGTCCAGCATGAACGCAATGGCGTCCGCGTCCAGCCGGTAATTGAGCGCATTCAGCACTGCCCCTGCCATACCCACGCCGAAATGGGCTTCGTACATGGCGGGTATGTTCGGCAACATGACCGAGACCGTGTCGTTTTTACCGATCCCCCTGTTGCGCAGGGCCGATGCCAGGCGCCGGCAGCGGGCATAGGTCTCGGCCCATGTGAAACGTGTTTCTCCGTGGACCACGGAAACGTAATCGGGATAAACGGAAGCCGCCCGTTCTATGAAGGTCAGGGGGGACAAGGGCGTGTAATTAGCCTGGTTTTTGCCCAGTCCGGCTTCATATATATGTTCAGTATTCATACCGTTAATCTGTCACAGGGAAGATGACGGGCAACTTAACCTTCAATACAATCCGGCAGTATTAATCAGGGAGCCGGCAAGGCGAATAGTTTACTATAGAAAAGAGGGCATAGCTGCCACCGCCCCTAATTTTTATGAACCGATATGCCTGTTGTCATTTACATCGATGCTGATGATACCCGTCATGAAATTGACGTTGAAGCAGGTTATTCGCTGATGGAGGGGGCGTTTAATCACCGGCTCAAGGGCATGCTGGCCGAATGTGGCGGGGCCGCGGCATGCGGCACCTGCCATTCCTATATCGAAGCAGGCTGGCTGGAAAGATTACCGACCATTGAGGATTTGGAAGAGGCCATGCTGTGCGCGGTACCTGGGCGCCGCAGCAACAGCCGTCTCGCCTGCCAGATACGGGTAACTGAAGACCTGGATGGAATCATTCTTCGCATTGCGGACAATTAACCATCATTATTATGGCATTCACCGGGTAGCGTTGATAATGCCATTCCCGTGAAAACGGGAATCCAGTAGACAGACATTCTTTAGCGACACTTACCTCGTAGCTTCGAACACGGGTTCGGTTTCGTCTTTTTTGATCGTTCCAGACAGGTCTATATTGTCCTTCACGCTGACGGCGAGGGGGCGCCTGGCGATATGAGAGGAATCGCTGGAGGGGATCACACTTTCCCAGAGTCCTGCGGGAATTTTACTGCCCTGTTGCCGCCGGCTCAGAGGATCCCGGTTTTCCGGCAAGGCCTGTGCGGCGATACCGTCAAGTTCTGCGCTTGAGATTCCTGTATGCGGGGCCAGTTTTCCGGCGACGTCATCCAGGAACTTCGATCTGGCCGACCACACGGATTCCGTTCTCAAACCCTGCTCAAGCAACGAATCAGCAGATGACTCCTGTTCGGAGCCGAACCAGGCCAATACCTGGGGTAACCGTTTCATCAAGGCCAGACCGGCTTCGGTTTTTTCCGTTGCGGAGAAATTTTTCATCCAGCCGTCGATACACAACTGGTGGAAATAGCATTCTTCGCCGAAGCGCCTGGTGAGGTTCGCAACGGGAGCGAAATTTCCCTCCATGAAGGTGGCGGAGAACCGCCATAACGCCAGGTCGGCCAGGAACAGGGTGGTGATGAAGTCGGCCCAGTTTTCCGGGGGCAGGTCGAGAAATTCCGGGCTATGGATCTGACCCGCGTCACGGCCGAATTCAAGCTGGAACTCGGGCAAATCAAAATACTCTTCCATGAACCTGAACAGCGCCCGCGTATGCCCCAGTTTCTCCTCGGCGATCCCGGCCATGGAGGTAAAATCCGTGAGCTCTCGGCCGTTCAGCATGCAGTTAATATACCAGTGCCCCAGTATCCAGTTGCTGTCGGCGATGCACAGCAGTTCTGCCTGGAGCAGTGGTTTAATCT
>VYCZ01000376.1 GCA_009843675.1 Gammaproteobacteria bacterium
TCGTGGGTCAGGTCGATGCGGGCGACGCCCTCGTCGTCCGTGGACAGGGCGACGGGCACATTATATTTGAGATACGCCCGGATGGGATGGCGGTCGCCGGTTATGCCCAGGATGGCGTCGCTGCTGGTCAGGTTAATCTCGACCAGGATGCCCTGTTCGGCCATGCGTTGCATGAGTTGCGTTGCCTGCGGGTCGTAGAATATATCGGTGCCGTGGCCGATACGCCGGGCGCCGGCGAGGTCCAGCGCTGCCCGGATATGCCAGCCCAGGTGTTCGGGCGGCACCAGGCCCAGGTCAACCTCCCCGGCATGCAGCGTGATGCCGTCCTTTGCCGAAGGGAAATGAGCTCCCAGTTCCCCGATCATTTCCATCTGCCAGCGGTAGTCCCTCAAGGTGATGGGGTTGTCTTCCGGCGCCACGAAGTTCAGGCCCACGTAGCGCGGGTCTTTCTCGATGAGATGGTAAGCCAGCAGGGTCTGCGCCAGCACCTGCGACCGCGGGAACGTACGGATCACCTGGGCCAGGTAGCGCACGGTCACGCCACAACCGGCGTCCGCGCGTTCCTGCCCGCAGGCCAGGACTGCGCGCCCCTGCTCCTCGATGGCGTCCAGCTTGAGGCTCGTCGCAGCCGCCAGCGCCTCAATCCCGGGGTGGCGGATTAATTCGGACAGAGGCCGGCCGGGGTTGAATTCCGCGCCGGCGGCCGCCAGTTGCCGGGCCTGTTCCATGCCCCAGGACTGCAACAGTTCCAGGTAGATGACGTTCTGGCGCGCGGACCGGGCGCTCGATTCCGCCAGCATGTGGCCTTCGCGGCCGACGCCCGCGGGGACGAAACGCCGGAACGTCGAGAAAAACTGGTCGTGGCCGGATACCTCGCGGCGTTCATAGTTGCGTATCGAGAAGGCGTCGATGATACGGTTTACCACGTCTGCGTCAAAACGGACCTCGCTCAGCGCAGGGCGGCCGGCAGTCGCATCACAGGGCGGGAACGAAACCATGTAGCTTTCCAGGTCTATACACTTGCCGTCCTCGGCGCCCCAGCGGATGTAGCTCTCCGCATAGATGGCGCCATCCAGGTGGTTGTGCAGTTCGCCCCCCTTGGGAAACGCATACAGGAAATTCCTCAGCAATGCCGGGTCGCGCCGCACCGATTGAAAATACAACCGGGCGTCCAGTTCCGCGGCCGAGACGCCGCCGTATCCGGCAATGATGAACAATGCCAGGAATACGAAATTGAAGGATCGCGCTGATTTCATTTTGCCTTACCTGATTTTGTCCCGTATCTTATAACAACTATCCAAGGGGACAATAATAAAAAATGCAGTTTCTGATGAGTTTTGTCGGGATGGCGGTGATTATCTGCCTGGCCCTGCTGCTGTCCGAAAACCGGCGCGCGATCAGGCTGAAAACCGTTGTTGCCGCGTTCCTGACACAGGCGGCCATCGCCGGTCTCATCCTCTATTTCCCGCCCGGGCAGGTATTCCTCAACACCATGGTGGCGGGCGTGCAGAACGTGATCGATTACGGGCGCGTCGGCAGTGAATTCGTGTTCGGCGACCTGGCCAGGCAGGAAAGAGGTTTTTCCGTCGCATTCCACCTGTTGCCGGTGATCATCTTCTTCTCCGCGTTGATGTCCACGCTGTATTACCTGGGCATCATGCAGAAAATGATAACGATACTGGGCGGGGGCATACACCGGCTGCTCGGCACCAGCAAGACCGAATCCATGTGCGCGGTCGCCAACGTATTCATTGGCCACAGCGAATCGCCGCTGGTCATCCGGCCCTACCTGAAGGACCTGACGCGCTCGGAACTGTTCGCGGTAATGACCAGCGGCATGGCGGCCATCTCCGGCGCCATCATGGCGGCCTATGCCGCGATGGGGATCAACCTGGGTTACCTGATCGCGGCCAGTTTCATGGCCGCGCCCGGCGGCCTGCTCATGGCGAAAATCATCAAACCGGAGACCGGGCGTGCGCAACAGGAGATAGAGAACGTACAGTTCAGCGGCCCGGGGAAAGTGGTGAATATCTTTGAAGCCATCGGCAACGGCACCATTGACGGGCTGAAACTCGCGGCTAACGTCGGCGCCATGCTGATCGCCTTCGTGGCCATGATCGCCCTGGTCAACGGCCTGCTGGGCGGCATCGGCGGCTGGTTCGGTATGGAGGACCTGACGCTGCAGGGGATCCTGGGCAAACTGCTGGCGCCGCTGGCCTGGCTGATCGGCGTGCCGTGGCATGAGGCGGCCGCGGCCGGCAGCCTGATCGGGCAGAAATTCATCATGACCGAATTCATCGCCTACCTTAGTTTCAGCGAGATAATGCATTCCCTGAGCCCGCACACCCAGGTTATCGTCACCTTTGCCCTGTGTGGTTTCGCCAACCTGACATCCATCGCCATCCTGCTGGGCGGCATGGGCAGCCTGGTTCCGGAACGGCGCCAGGACATCGCCTCACTGGGCTTCATGGCCGTGCTCGCCGGCACCCTGTCCAACCTCATGAGCGCGGTGCTGGCAAGCCTGTTCATGTCCCTGCAGGTATAAGGCCAATGTCCATGCCGATCAGGAACAGGACCCGGCTGTTCACTACAGCCGCCGTTGCAAACAATCTATGAGCCTGGAATTATGAGCACACCACATATCAATGCCGAACCCGGGGATATTGCCGAGACCGTGCTGATGCCGGGAGACCCGCTCCGGGCACAGTTCATCGCGGAAAATTTCCTGGACAAACCGCGCCTGGTGAATGACGTCCGGGGCATGCTGGGTTTTACCGGCAGCTATAAGGGACAGCGCCTGTCGGTCATGGGCCATGGCATCGGTATCCCCTCCTGCTCTATTTATTGCACCGAACTGATCAACGAGTTCGGCGTGAAGCGCCTGATCCGGACCGGCAGTTGCGGCGCGGTCAGCAAAGCGGTCGGGTTGCGGGACATCATCATCGCCATGGGCGCCTGCACCGATTCAAAGGTGAACCGGATCCGCTTCAGGAACCACGATTTTGCCGCGATCGCGGATTACCGGCTGTTGCAGGCGGCGGTGACCGCCGCCGGGCAGCGGGAGCTTTCCTTCCACGTGGGCAACATCTTCTCCAGCGACCTGTTCTATACGCCGGAAACGGAGATCTTCGGGCTGATGGAAAAATATAACGTGCTGGGCGTGGAAATGGAGGCTGCCGGCATCTACGGCCTCGCCGCGGAATTCGGCGCCCGGGCCCTGGCGATCTGTACGGTCAGCGACCATATTACCAACAACGAAAGGTTGACTGCTGAAGAGCGGCAAAGCGGCTTTGCGGAGATGATCGAACTTGCGCTGGAGACTGCGGTTACTACAGAATGACAGAAGTTTGGTCTCATTGAGGCTGGGATAGCATTTTTCAAGACCCTCTGGAAGCCATGGATGGCTGGAAGGGAGCGTACATGGATGTATTTACAGCGTGTCTTGAAAAATGCTATCCCAGCCTCAGCCCGCATCATCAGAAGATGATTTTCAGGCTTGAACTGGCGCCCAGGCGGGTGGCGCCTGCCTCGATCATCGTGCAGGCGGTATCGTAATCCCTGATCCCGCCGCTGGCCTTTACGCCGATGTCCGGTCCCACGGCAGCGCGCAGCAGCCTCACGTCCGCTTCGGTGGCCCCGCCATGGCTGAAGCCGGTGGAGGTCTTGACGAAACCGGCGCCTGCAGCGACACAGGCCTCGCAGGCCCGCAGTTTTTCCTCGTCGGTCAACAGGCAGGTCTCCAGGATCACCTTGACCGGACGTCCCGCGGCGCTGCCGACCACGCTTTCTACATCGTCACCGACCTGCCCCCAGTTTCCTGCTTTTGCCGCGCCGATATTCATCACCATGTCCACCTCATCGGCGCCGCGCCGGACTGCCAGGTCCGTCTCGAAGGCTTTCACGTCCGGTTCGTTCATGCCGGCGGGGAAACCGACTACGGTGCAGACCCTGACTGACGAACCTGACAATTCCTCATGGGCCAGGGAAACGAAAACCGGCGCGATGCAGACGGAATAAAATCCGTGTTCCTCCGCTTCCCGGCACAGGCGCGTTACCATTTCCGGCGTGGCTTCGGGCGCCAGCAGGGTGTGATCGATGATCCGGGCGATGTCTGTTACTGGTATTTTCATGGGGATATATGGGGTCAGAGTAAAATTTCTGGCGAAATTCTTACTCTGACCCCTGGATTGTGACCCCTTGGGTTCGCGAACTCAGAAGATTTTGTCCGTCAGGACGCCGCCGTCGACGACCAGGTCTGTTCCCGTTATCCATTTGCTGGCGCGGGACACCAGGAACAGGCAGGCGTTGGCGACGTCCTCCGCCTGGCCTACGCTGTGCAGCGCGGCGGCCTGTTTGTAGCTGGCCACCCCTTCCGGCCAGCCCTCGTCCAGCCCTTCCCGCCAGATAAGGCCGGGTGATACCGCGTTGACGCGGATATCATGGGCGCCCAGTTCCCTGGCAGCGGCGCGGGTGAACATCACCACCGCGCTCTTGGCGGCGCAATAATGGCTGTGCATATCCAGCACACCGCTGGCGGCAATCGACGCGATATTGACGACCGCGCCGCCGCCGCCCTGCTTGATGACACGCCTGGCGAAGGCCTGGGTGCACAACATGACGGAGCGCACATTGGCGTCCATCATCAGCTCATATTCCGCTTCACTGATATCCAGAAATGGCGAGAGCGGGTAGACCCCGGCGTTGTTAACCAGTATATCCACCCTGCCGGCCTCACTGCCGGCGGCGTCGAACAACCGTTCTATATCTGCCTTGCCGGTAACATCGGCATGGACTGCGCTTGCGCTTCCTCCCGACTGTTCAATCTGCTCCTGCAACGCAAGGGCGCTGGCCTCGCTGGAGCGATAATGAATGCAGACACGGGCACCCGCCCGCGCCAGTACCCGGCATATCGCCGTGCCGATGCCGCCTGCCCCGCCCGTGACCACGGCCGTGCTGCCGCTCAGGTTCAATAGATCATTCTGTGATTCCGGCATGTCTGATTACTCCGGTATAAAGTGGTTCATGTTACATGGTGACATAATCTGTCGGAAAGGCACTGTCGCCCTGCTCCCGTCACAAGTATACTGTTTCCTGGTGCAATAATTTCTGACGATTGTGAAAAAAATAACTGCGGATGAGTTGATACGGGTACTGGGACTTGAAGTCCTGCCGCTTGAGGGAGGGCACTTCAGGCAAACCTACAAAGCGGATGAGACCGTGGCCGTGCCCGCGCCGGACCAGGAACATCCGTTAGTGAAACCGCGTTCCACCGCGATTTTCTACCTGCTGTCTGCGGACCCGGACTCCTTCTCGGCGATACACAGGTTACCCACGGACGAGATCTATCATTTCTACCTCGGCGACCCGGTTGAACTGCTCCTGCTCAGGCAGGACGGAGAAAGCGAGGTCGTCACCGTGGGCCATGACATCCTGAACGGACAGCATGTCCAGTTTGCCGTCCCTGCCGGTGTCTGGCAGGGGTCCCGTCTCGCGCCGGGAGGCGAATTCGCGCTTATGGGCACCACCATGGCGCCCGGTTTTGCCGATACGGATTACGTCCCCGGGGACAGGGACACACTGATAGAACGATTCCCTGACAGGGCCGAACTGATCAGGCTGCTGACGCGCTGACCCGGGCGGGCGCACGGGGACATGCTTGATCCTTGCCGGAAATACCGTTATGCTGCAACCGTTATGCAAGCAAACCAGAAACAATGGTGGTGGCCGACCATCCTGAGGTGGATGCCGGCTTAACCGCGATTGTATAAAGTCATAACCCACCTCTGAGCCAGGGGTGGGTTTTTTTATGCCTGTTCCCCTGGTAACTGATGAGGAACTAACAAGGGGAACTTATGAAACCGCCTTTTGACATAGCAGCCGATCTCGATACGCCGGTATCGGCATTCCTGAAACTGAAACCGCTTGGCGCGCGCTTCCTGCTGGAAAGCGTGGAGCGCGGCGAACAGGTTGCGCGTTTTTCTTTCCTGGGCCTGGGCAGCGTACTGGACCTGCACCTTGACCCGCAGGGCCTGACCGTGAACGGCAGGACACGTTCCCGGCCGTCGGGCCGCGCCGAAGTGCTGGCTGCATTGCGGGAGGGATTACGCGCTGCGCCGGAATTATCCCCCCAGGTGGATGAGATCCCGTTCCAGGGCGGCCTGGTGGGCTACGCCGATTTTGACATGATCCATGAACTGGAACAGTTTCCCAACGACACGATTGCCAGGGATTATCATCCCCGCGCCGGTTACACGGCCCCGCGCTCCCTGCTGGTGTTCGACCACCTGACCCGGCGCGTGGCGCTGCTCCATGCCGGACCGGAATCGGAACGGCTGGCCTTGCAGAAAGAGATCAGCGCGGCATTGCGCGGCCCGGTCCCGGCGCACACCTCCAGGGACACCTGTTCAATAGCGAAGGCAAGCCTGTCCCGGAACGACTATATGCAACTGGTCTATGACGCAAAGCAAAAAATACGAGACGGCGATATTTTTCAGGTCGTGCTGGCAAACCGCTTTTCCGGCGAATGCGACATCGATCCATTCACCGTTTACCGGGCCTTGCGCCTGATTAACCCGTCTCCGTATATGTACTACATCGAGACAGGCGACCGTACCATAGCCGGTTCCTCACCCGAGGCCATGGTGAAATTGCAGGACGGCATGGCGGCGCTGCGGCCCATTGCCGGCACCCGTCCGCGCGGACAGAACACCGGCGAGGACCGGGAACTGGAACGGGACCTGCTCAATGATTCCAAGGAGATTGCCGAACACGTCATGCTGGTGGACCTGGCCCGGAACGACCTGGGACGCATCGCGGCCACGGGTTCCATCCAGGTCGACCCCTACCTGTCCATCGAACGCTACAGCCACGTCATGCACATCGTCAGCGGCGTCAGCGGCACGCCGCGTCCAGGCAGGGACGCGTTTGATCTATTCGCCGCGTCCTTCCCCGCCGGCACCCTGGTTGGCGCACCCAAGATCCGCGCCATAGAACTACTGAACGGCTTTGAACCGGTGCGTCGCGGGTTATACGGCGGCACCGTGGGCTATTTCGACCATTACGGCAACATGGACCAGGCCATTGCGATACGCACCATCATCTTCGAGAACGGCAGCTACAGCTACCACGCCGGCGCCGGCATCGTGGCCGACAGCGATCCGGCAACGGAATACGATGAAGTCCTGGCCAAAAGCGCGGCAATGCGCCAGGCACTTACTTTATCTACGGAAGGTTTCTGATATAAAAAATTTTGCCACAGAGATATAGCGGTTCCCGCTAACCTCGGTCAGATGGTGGGGTCAGAGTAAAAATTCTGA
>VYCZ01000110.1 GCA_009843675.1 Gammaproteobacteria bacterium
CATCCAGGTTGCGGTAATGAAAATACTTCTCGAGTTCGGGCATGTGCCGGTAGAGAAAGCGGCGGTCCTGGCAGATGCTGTTGCCGCACATGGGGGAGACTCCGGCCGGCACGTATTCGCGCAGAAATTCCAGGGTGAGTTTCACGGCATCAGTCTCCCTGTACTCACTGCTGCGCACCCGTTGCAGCAACCCCGAGCGGGTATGTTGATTCACGTTCCAGTCATCCATGCCGGCCAGAACGGATTCGGGCTGGTTCAGGGCCATCACCGGACCTTCCGCCAGCAGGTTCAACCGGGAATCGGTGATCACGGTGGCAATCTCCAGGATGCAGTCCTGTTCCTGGATTAAACCGGTCATTTCGAGATCGATCCAGATAAGGTTGTTTTCCGAATGGGCCATTTGGGTTAGAATCCGGCTGATGAACGGTTTAACTTACGCGCTTATCATAGCATTGATCACCGGCGTTTTTCTTCAATGGCGCCTGAGCGGCCGCCATATCCGCCACATCAGGGCAAACCGGGATACGGTGCCCGAAAACTTCGCAGACAAGATCCCCCTTGACGCACACCAGAAAGCAGCCGATTACACCTGCGCCAAGACCCGTGCCGGGCTGGCCGAACTGGGCGTGTCTTCACTGCTGCTGTTGATCTGGACCCTGGGAGGCGGCCTTGACCTGCTTGATTCACTTCTCCGCACGTATAACCTGCCGGGCCTGTGGACAGGGACAGTCTTCATCCTGGCAGTGGTATTGATCTCATCGCTGCTGGAACTGCCGTTGTCTCTGTACCGCACTTTCAGCCTGGAACAGCGCTTCGGTTTCAACAAGATGACGCCCAGACTGTTTATTACCGACCTGTTGAAAAACGCGCTGCTCATGCTGGCAATAGCTACGCCGCTGATCGTGCTGGTCCTATGGTTCATGGACAACGCCGGCGCCTGGTGGTGGCTTTACGTCTGGCTGACCTGGCTGGGATTCAACCTGGTCATGGTCTGGGCCTACCCTGCATTCATCGCGCCGTTATTCAATAAATTCAGGCCATTGGACAATACCGAACTGGCGGCCCGCATCGCCGCGTTACTGGACCGGAACGGTTTTACCAGCAACGGCATTTTCGTCATGGACGGCTCGACCCGCTCTACCCATGGGAACGCCTACTTTACCGGCCTGGGAGCGAATAAACGGATCGTTTTTATCGACACCCTGATTGACGAATTGTCCTACGACGAAATATAGGCGGTGCTGGCCAAAGAACTGGGGCATTTCAAGTGCGGCCACATAAAAAAGCGCCTTTCAATCCTGGGGGCAACCTTTTTAGCCGGTTTTGCGATTCTGGGCGTGCTGCTGGGACAACCCTGGTTCTATACCGGCCTGGGTGTCAGCGAACCCTCCGCCTATATGGCGCTGACCCTGTTCGTACTGGTGGCGCCGGCTTTCACCTTCTTCCTGCAACCGGTATTCTCATCCATCTCCCGCAAACATGAGTTTGAAGCCGACGATTTCGCCATGGCCCAGGTGCGGTCCGGCAGCCTGATCAATGCCCTGGTCAAACTCTACAAGGAAAATGCCAACACCCTGACCCCTGACCCGATGTATTCGGCTTTTCATGATTCACACCCGCCGGCGCCTATCAGGATAGCCCACCTGGCGTCGGGATAGCGGGAAAATCACCGGTCAGAACAGGAAGTCTGACGCATCGAGGTTGGCAATATCGAAACCCTCGAGCAGGATGGTTCCTCCCCCGTGCTCCGTCAGGTCGATAACCGCACCATCCGCGCCCGATGATACGGCAAGATCATCAAAACCTGCCAAGCCGAAGGCGCTGATATCGATTACGTCATTACCGTTTCTGAAGTCGGTTATGGCGTCCTCCCCATGCCCCGGAGCGAAGATGAAGGTGTCAAAGCCGATGCCGCCGTCCAGAACGTCCGCACCGGCGCCGCCGTCCAGAACATCCGCGCCGGAACCGCCCCATAACTCGTCGGAGCCGGCGCCGCCCTTGAGCGCATCACTACCCTCACCGCCGTACAGGTCATCATCGCCGCGGCCGCCGAACAGCCTGTCGTCTCCCTGACCGCCGTCCATGGTGTCGATGATGGTATCATCACCGCCCGGTCCGCCGTAGAGCGTATCGTCGCCACGGCCGCCGAAAAGGTTGTTGGCGCGCTGGTCACCGGCCAGTATGTCATCATGATCCGACCCCCGCAGGTTGATGATGTCGGGAAGCTCCACCTCTGCTCGCCTGCCGTTGTCCGCATAGGCAAACGTAACCGTGCGCGCGAATATATCCCCCTCGGCGTCACCACCCCGGGGCGCGGGATCGTGCAGACGCACTGTTACGCCCGCGGGTGAACCTGAGTAGGACGCGGTATCGTCGCCGTCACCGCCAGCCAGCCTGTCAGCCCCGGCGCCGCCGTTCAACGTGTCGTTCCCGGTCCCGCCGTACAGCTCATCGTCACCGCCGTGGCCGTACAGGTAATCATTCCCGCCGAGACCATGGATCTTTTCTGTTTCATCTGTCCCGGTCAGGCTGTTCCCCCTGCTGGTGCCCGTGATGGTATCGCCGATAACGGTAACCGCCTCTATCTCTTCAACCAGTATCGTATAAGTTCCGGAATTGTCCGTACCCGGATTGCTGGTATAGCTGCCGGCGCCGATGTAGTAGGTGCCGCCGGCAAGCACAGTAAATGTCAGGCGTGAATCGAATATCCTGTTCGCAGGGTCGATATCGTCGTTGGTAAGAAGGTGATTCCCGCTTGAATCGAACAGCTTCAGGATGGTGTCTTCGGCCTTGTCGGGGGCGGTTCCCCGGCCTGACAAGGTAATCCGGTAGGTTTTTCCCCTCTCCAGTTCTATCCCGACCCAGTCTTCATCGAACTTGCGGTCAAGATTGCCGTTGAACGTATCGCCAACGGACATGGCATAGGTGGTCCCGGCGCTCGCAGCCGCATCCAGGGACGCCCCGGCGCTCTCGTTGATAATTGCCATAGCTCAATTTTAGAACAACCGGGGCCGGCAGACCTATATTTTTAAGGAACTTCGCTCCTCCCGGCCAGGGCGTGGGAGAGTGTATTGCTGTCGATATATTCCAGTTCGCCGCCCAACGGGACACCGTGGGCGATACGGGTCACGCGGATTTGATATTTCCGCACGATTTCATTTATATAGTGCGCGGTCGCCTCGCCTTCCATGGTCGAGTTGGTGGCCAGAATCACTTCCCTGACGTCGCCCCCCGCGCCGGTATCGGGCGCCCCGGCAAGGTACGCAGCCAGCTTGTCCAGTCCCAGTTCCTGCGGGCCGATACCGTCCAGGGGAGACAGGTGCCCCATCAATACGAAGTACTTTCCATTGTAGCCCGCCGCCTCCATGGCGAATACGTCTGCCGGACTTTCCACGATGCAGAGCAGCGAACCGTCCCGTTTGTCGCTCAGGCATAGACCGCATACCGGAGCTTCACTGAAATTGCGGCACCTTTCACAACTGCCGATTTTTTCCATCGCATCCGTCAAAGCCAATGCCAGGGAATTCGCGCCGTCCCGGTCTCGCTGCAGCAGGTGGTAACTGATTCTCTGGGCTGATTTTTTCCCGATTCCAGGCAGGCAACACAATGCCTGGATCAGCGCACTCAAGCTGGGTGGTTCAGCCTGCTTCATTCACAGGGCCTGACATGTCAGAACGGCAGCTTGAAGCCCGCGGGCAGGCCCAGTCCGGAAGTGACGTCATTCATCCTGTCCTGGGCAGCCTTTTCGACCCGCCTGTTTGCATCATTCACCGCGGCGGCGATAAGGTCTTCCAGCATCACCTTGTCCGAATTCAGCAGTGAGGGTTCTATTTCAACCCGCTTCACGTCATGCCTGCCGGTCATGATGACTTTCACCATACCTGCGCCTGCTTCACCCTGTACCTCCGTGGCTGCAATCTCCTCCTGCGCCCGTTGCATGTTTTCCTGCATTGTCCGGGCCTGCTTCATGATGTCATCGAAACCGCTTTTCATACGTCTCTCCTCAAAGATAGATGGGGTCAGAGTAAAATTTCTGGCGAAATTCTTACTCTGACCCCAGGTATTTGATCGATTCCTTATCGATCGTTGCATCAAACGTTTTCATGAATAGTTTCACGTCAGGATCATTTTCAACGGCTTCCAGGGCAGCCTGCCTTGTCTCATGATCATCGCGGATTTTCCTTTGCGCCGGCGTTTCATCCGCAGCTTCTTCAACCGACACCAAGAGCCTGGTTTGTGCGCCGAAACAAAGTCCCAGCGCAGACTGCAACTTGTCTTTCTGGTTCGTTGCAGCCAGGTGTTCCTGATCGGGGTGCAGGTTCAGGCGTATCCTGTGTCCCTGGTGCTCCTGCAAGGTACAGTGTGATGCCAGTTCTTTCGTCAGTCCGTCAAGCGCCATGGAAGCAACCAGTTGATGCCAGTCATCATTGCTCACAAGCGCGGGCCTGGTTTCGCTCCCACCCTTGCGCTCCGGCCCTGCCGTAACCGGCTCAGTATTCCCGGCAACACGCCCGCTTTCGCTTTCCGCAGCGCCGGATGCCTCCCAGGGTTGAAATGCCAGCATCCGGATCATGGTCATCTCAAACGCGGTTTTCCGGTCCGGCGCCATATGCAGGTCCCTGCGCCCGTTCAAGGCGATCTGGTAATAGAGCTGGACTGCTTCCTTATCGAGACTGCGGGCGAAGCCGCGGCAGGTCTCGTCGACAATGTCGGAGTCGTCCGGCAACACCTGCGCGACCGCGGTATCGTGCAGGATGGATAACAGGCCGGAGAGCATGCCGTCATAATCAGGTGACAGTTCCGCCATACTGTTAATCCGGTCAAACATGGCAGCGCCATCCTGCTCGATAATATCCGCCAGCAGGGCGCCCAACTCTTCAGCGTCTATCGTACCCAGCATGTCCCTGAGCTGGGCATTCTCAAGACGGCCGTCGCCGTAGGATACGGCCTGGTCGAGCAGGCTGAGCGCGTCGCGCATGCTGCCGTCGGCAGCAACGGCAATCAGGCGGGTGCAGGAATCCTCTGCCGGTATCTCTTCTTCAACCAGAATTTTATTCAACTGGGCTTCAATCTGTTCCACACCCAGGTGCTTGAGGTTGAACTGCAGACAGCGTGACAGGATGGTGATCGGGATCCTCTTGGGTTCGGTCGTAGCCAGCAGGAACTTTACATGGGCAGGAGGTTCTTCCAGCGTCTTCAGCAGCGCATTGAAGCTGTGTTTCGAGAACATGTGCACTTCATCGATGAGATACACCTTGTACCGGCCGGCCGTCGCCGCGTACTGTACGTTATCCATCAGGTCCCGGGTTTCATCTACCTTGGCCCGCGATGCTGCGTCGACCTCGATCAAATCAACAAAGCGGCCCTCGTCGATACCGGTACAGGCGCCGCACTCGCCGCAGGGTTCGGAACTGACTCCGGCTTCACAGTTGAGACACTTTGCCAGGATGCGCGCCAGGGTGGTCTTGCCTACCCCGCGGGTCCCGGTAAACAGGTAGGCGTGGTGCAACCTGTCGGAATCCAGTGCGTTGACCAGCACTTTCAGAACATGGTCCTGTCCGACCATGTCCTTGAACAGGCGCGGCCGCCATTTTCGCGCGAGAACCTGGTAACTCATTTCACACTCCTGAATCTTAAAGCGCCCTGCACCGTTCTTGGCCCGGCGCCCGCATCCATTGTTACCGCTGCTCCCTTTCGGGCCTGACGGGGTTCACAACTTCGCGCCGCGGGGAGACCGGCGCAGGCCGCATCCCCATATTAACACAGGATAGATGGGGTCAGGGCTTCAGTGACTGTTTTTCCGCTCCTATGGGCCATCCATGGCCCGGTCCCGCGCGCATCCCTGGCGCTAGTCGCGGAAAAACAGTCACTGAAGCCCTTAATCAACACATTACCCGGAGTACCTGACCCTGGGTACCCGCACGGAGACGCGGGTGACCAGTTCGTGGCTGATCGTGCCGGCATATTGCGCCACTTCGCCGAGCAATAATGATTTGCCCCATAGTTCAACGGGATCGCCGATATTGACTTCATCAAGGTCGGTAACATCAACGGTAATCATGTCCATGGACACACTGCCCGCAAGCCGCGCCCTGCTGCCGTTCAGCAGCACCGGTGTGCCGTCGACCGCGCTTCTCGGATAGCCGTCTCCGTAGCCGACGCCGACCGTGGCGATTGTCGAAGGCCGCTGCGCGATCCAGCGGCTTCCATAACCGACTGATTCACCGGCATCAATTTTTCGCACCCCGATAACGGCGGATTGCAGTGTCATGACCGGTTCCAGGCGCTCCGCATTTTCCTGGGGCTGCGGGAAAGGCGAAGCGCCGTAAAGCATCAGGCCGGGACGGTTCCAGGCGCCATGGGTCGCCGGCCAGTGCAGGATGCCGGCAGAGTTGGCTATACTGAGCGGATTGTCCAGGCCTGAAACCAGGCGCTGGAAAAACCCGACCTGGGCGGCGGTTTCCTGCCCGGATACATTGTGCGCATCCGCCAGGTGGGTGCATAGTGTCATGCCGGGCAGGGTATTCGCGCTTTCCGACAGCGCCGCAAGGCTGGTGTGAAATTCATTTTCCGTGACTCCCAGCCTGTGCATCCCCGAGTCGATCTTGAGCCAGACCGTTACCGGACTCCTGATATCCGCCCGGCAAACCATTTCAACCTGTTCCCTGCAGCAGACCATCAACCAGAAATCCTGTTCCTGCGCAATGCCGACTTCATCCGGCGTGATCGGTCCTTCCAGCAACAGGACAGGCTTGCGGATGCCTGCATCCCTCAACTCCAGCGCCTCGTCAACACCGGCAACAGCAAAGGCCGGGACCAGGTCATCCAGGGCCCGGGCTATGATGGCCGCGCCATGCCCGTAGGCATTGGCCTTGACGACGGCGATGTTGCGGGAACCGGGCGTGATGCCGCAGGCAAGCCGGTAATTTTGACGCAAGGCCCGGGTATCGATACGGGCTTTTACCGGGCGCGTCATGATGTTGCGGCTACCACGATCCGCCCGCCGTGTAACCTTATTCCTTTTCCAGGACTACAACAGGAATCTCGCGTTCCGTTCTGCCCTGCAACTGCATATAGGTGGGGTATATCGATACCATCATGTCCCAAAGTCCGGCTCGCTCCTCTCCGGCAGCCGTCCTGGCCCTGGCTTTGAAGCGCTCGGTCATAACCTGTATTTCGACCTCCGGGTTCGCATCCAGGTTCAGGTACCAGTGCGGGTTGGTCGGCGCGCCGCCTTTCGAGGCCACCACGACATAGGCAT
>VYCZ01000078.1 GCA_009843675.1 Gammaproteobacteria bacterium
AGGTAGATCTGCCCTGACGGATTGATCATGGAAGATTGCTTGCCCTGTCGGTTACCGCCCAGAGTTTCTCGAGTTGATAATAGTCCCTGGTGTCGGGGTGCATGACATGGGCGATCACGTCACCGAAATCGATCAGTATCCATTCCGCCTGTTGCTCGCCTTCCACGCCGAGCGGCCTGATTTGCCTTGTCTTTGCCGCCTCGATTATCTTGTCCGCAATCGCCTTGACCTGGCGGTCTGAGCGCCCGCTGGCGATGATCATGTAATCCGTCATGGTCGTCAGCGCGCGCACGTCGAGCGTCTGCACATCCTGGGCTTTCAGGTCTTCCATCGTGTCGGTAATCAGGCGGGCGAAACTGTTCATGAGTATAAATTGTTCTCCTTGATGTAGTTATGGATGCCGGGGGGCAGAATGTTTTCTGTATCCTGTTTTCCGTTGAGCAGTGCGCGCGCCTGTGAGGATGAGATGTCCGGGACAGAAACCGCCGCCTTGTGGATACAACCGCCGGGACGCGTATGCAGGCTCAGCGGCGAGGCGCAGGCATGCCCGGCATAATGGTCCTGCAAGCGCTGGTCCCAGCGCCGCTCGCCCTGCTGTTTCCTGTCGATGATCACCAGGTGCGCATAATCCGTCAGTTCCTGCCAGCGGCGCCATGTGGGCAGGGTTGTAAAAGCATCCGCTCCCATGATGAAGCAGAGCGATTGCTCTGGGTGGCCGGCGCGCAGTTCTATCAGGGTATCGATCGTGTACGATATGCCGCCTCTCCTGAGTTCGACATCATCGACTGCCAGTTGCGGGTACGGTTTCAGCGCGCGCTCCAGCATGGCCAGCCGGTGTTTCGGCGCGGCGCCGGCCTCGGTTTTATGGGGGGCGATGTTGGCCGGGATGAAGATGACCTTCTCAAGGTTCAGGGACTCGGCACATACAAGCGCGATACGGATATGGCCTGTGTGTACCGGATCAAACGCGCCGCCGATCAAACCTGTGGGTTTGCCGCCAGTCACTCAACCCACGCGCAACCTGTGATACATGCTCTACGTTCTGATATGGCCATCACCGATGACTATGAACTTCTGTGATGTCAGTCCCTCAAGTCCGACCGGACCCCGGGCATGAAACTTGTCTGTGCTGATCCCGATTTCCGCGCCCAGGCCGTACTCGTAGCCGTCCGCGAACCGGGTCGAGGCATTCACCATGACCGAACTTGAATCGACCTCGGCCAGAAAGCGCCGGGCATGGTTTACGTTCTCCGTCACTATGGCGTCGGTATGCCGGGAACCGTAATGCCCGATGTGCTCCATCGCCTCGTCAAGACCGCTTACGATCTTCAGCGACATCACCGGCGCCAGGTACTCCGTGAAGTAATCCTCATCGGTAGCTGCCGTTATGTCCGGCAGGATCTGCCTGGAACGCTCGTCGCCGCGAACCTCCACCCCGGCCTGTGCCAGCATGGGGCCGAGGCGCGCAAGCACCTCCTCCGCTTTCGGTTGCGCCACCAGCAGGCATTCCATCGTGCAACAGGTGCCGTAACGCTGGGTCTTGGCGTTATAGGCGATCGTCACCGCCTTGTCCGTATCCGCGTGGTTGTCCACATAGACATGGCACACCCCGTCCAGGTGCTTGATTACCGGCATCCTGGCTTCCTTGCTGATCCGTTCAATGAGTCCCTTGCCCCCGCGCGGGATGACCACGTCGATATATTCCTCGAGGGCCAGCATTTCCCCGACCGCGGCCCGGTCCGTGGTTTCGACGACCTGTACCGCCGCGCGCGGCAGGCCTGCGGACTGCAGGCCGTCGGCTATGCATTCGGCGATGGCGCGGTTGGAACTGATCGCTTCCGAACCGCCCCTGAGGATCGCCGCGTTGCCTGACTTAATGCACAACCCCGCAGCATCCGCGGTCACATTGGGCCGGGATTCGTAGATGATTCCCACCACGCCCAGCGGGACGCGCATACGCCCTACCTGGATCCCGGTCGGGCGGTAATTCATTTCCGAAATTTCCCCGATGGGATCGGCCAGGCCGGCAACCTGCACCAGGCCGTCAGCCATGGCTTCCAGTCGCGCAGGGGTCAATTCGAGACGGTCCAGCAGCGCGTCTGCCAGGCGGTTTTCCCGCGCCGCGTCGAGGTCCGCGCGGTTTGCCTCCAACAGCTGCGCGCGCTGCGCCAGCAGGCGTTCGGCGATGGCGCCGAGCGCGGCGTCTTTTACTCCCGTCTCGGCCCGCGCCATGGCGCGGGCCGCATCCCGTGCGGTCCGGCCCAATGTCTGGATGTATTGTCGAATATTAATAACGTAATCAGGTCTCATCCAGCCTGTAACCGGCCAGGGTAAACATAAACTTCTCAAGCAGGCGCCAGCCGTCCGCCTCGACTACCCCTTTCAGGGCCTTGTCGACTTCCAGGGCCTCGACCAGCAGCGCTGACAACCGGTCGGGGGTGAAGCGCCGCAACAACATGTTGAGGCCTTTCCTGTGCCGCTCCAGCACCCGGTAGGCGCCGTAAACCTGCTCCTTCGGTTTTCCCCGGGCTATTTCGTGGGCAATGGCGCCTGCCCGGCGGAACCCCCACATCAGGGCGCCGTAAACGTTGAGCGCTTCGATGCCTTCATTCCTGAGCCCACGCAGCATCTTTGAGACCCGTTCCGGTTTGCCGAGAAACACGTTCTCAATCAAGTCGAACACATCATAGCGGGCGCTGTCCACCACCATATTCAGCGCCGCCTCGCCGTCGATTTCCGCCTGGTCCACCAGCAATGCCAGTTTATCAATTTCCTGCTGCGCCGCCAGCAGGTTTCCTTCGACCCGTTGCGCTATCAGCCCGGCGGTTTCCCTGGTAATCCGTTTATCCTGGCGCCGGCAGCGGGCCATAATCCAACCCGGCAGTTCGGCGGGTTCAACCGGCCAGACCTGTATACAGCAACCGCACTGCTCCAGCGCCTTGAACCACTTCGCCTGCTGCGCCTTCCTGTCGATGCGGCCCGAGGTCAACAACAACAGGTTATCGGGGGAATAACCGGCCGCGTAGGCGGCCAGGGCCGCGCCGCCTTCCCTGCCCGGTTTTTGGTCGCCCAGCCTGAGCTCGATGATGCGTTTGCTGGAAAACAGGGACAGGTTGGCGCCGGCTTCCTGCAACCGGCCCCAGTCAAACCCGGTATCCATTTCCAGGACGATGCGTTCGTCATGGCCAAGTTCGCGGGCGCGGGCCCGGATCAGGTCGCCCGCCTCCTGCAACTGCAGGGGCTCATCACCACTGACGTAATAGACCGGAAGGAGCTCGGGTCTGTTCAGGTGCGCCGGGAGTTGTTCTGACTTCAGCCGCATTCAGCCTTAATTCGCCAGCGTGTCCAGGCGCCGTATGATCTGCGCCGCAGCCTGTTCGATCAGTTCCTCCCTGATGGTCTCCTCTTCGGAAAATTTCCCAAGCGCCGCGTCTTCATCAAATGCGTAATCGCCGCTGACCCTGATGTCCTGTCCGGTAACCAGATCTTCCCCGCCGGCTTCGCTGATGCTGATGCGGGCAGTGAAAACAATAAGGTACTCTTCAACCTTGCCGGTCTCGGGGGAAACGCTTACTACCTGGCGCTCAAATGTCCCGCCGGACATGGTCAACACATAGCCGGCCCCTTTAATTCCGTCCGTAACCCTGACGCCGGTTATCGCCAATTGTGACCTCACCGCATCTGCAAGAGGTCCGGCAGCGGCGCCTACGTGGATACTGTAACCGCCTTCAGCCTTAACCTGCGGACTCTGGCCGCGCAGATGATATCCTCAGCCATGGACCAGGGCTGCGGCCAGCAGAACAACGTGCAGTGCCTCTATTTTCATGCGCGCAAAGGATACTGCTTTACGCAGGTCGATACAAGGAAAATCAGGCAGCGGATCACCCGTGTACGACGATATTGACCAGGCGCTGCGGCACTATGATGACTTTCGCCACGGTTTTGCCGCTGATGTGTCGCTTTACGTTTTCATTGCCTAGGGCATCGGATTTTATACTTTCTTCGCTGGCATCAGGCGCGGCAAAAATTTGTGCCCGTTTTTTTCCGTTTACCTGCACCACCAACTGGAGCTCATCCTCAACCAGGGCGTCTTCATCCGCCTGCGGCCAGCCGGCGTCAATGAGCGCCGTTTCCTTTCCCATCGCGCGCCAGATTGCGTCGGTGATATGGGGGATAATCGGCGAGAGCAGCAGCACCATGACTTCCAGGCCTTCGCGGCGCACGGCCGCGGCATTGGCGGATTGCCCGTTCATGCGCGACAGTACATTCAACAACTCCATTACCGCGGCAATGGCGGTATTGAAAGTATAACGCCGGCCGATGTCATCGTTCACCTTGACTATGGTCTGGTGGATTTTGCGGCGCGCGTCCCGTTGTTCCCCGGTATAAGCGGTCGCATCGGCGGGCGCTGCGCGGCAATTGTTGCGGGCGTATTTCCAGAGGCGCTTGAGAAAGCGGTAAGCGCCCTCAATCCCTGAATCCGACCACTCCAGGCTCTGGTCGGGCGGCGCGGCAAACATGATGAACAGCCGGACGGTGTCCGCGCCGTACTTGTCGATAATGTCCTGGGGGTCGATGCCGTTGTTCTTCGATTTTGACATTTTCTCGCGTTTGCCGATGGTTACCGGCAACTTGTCCGAGCTGAGCCTTGCCGCGATGATCCGGCCCTTGTCGTCCCGTTCGAATTCCAGCTCCTTGAAATTGTAATACGTCCTGCGGCCGCCCTCCTCCCGGTAGAAGGTTTCCGCGACGACCATGCCCTGCGTCAGCAGGTTTTTAAACGGTTCGCCATGGCATGTCAGCCCCAGGTCGCGCATGAGCTTCTGAAAAAACCTCGAATACAACAAGTGCAACACGGCGTGTTCTATTCCGCCGACATACTGGTCCACGGGCAGCCAGTGGTCGGCCCGCTCATCCAGCATCGCGTTATGGTTGTCTGTACAACAGAAGCGCGCGAAATACCAGGAGGACTCGAAAAACGTGTCAAAGGTGTCGGTCTCCCTGCGCGACGGCAACCCGGTTTCAGGGTGGGGAGCGTAAAGAAAATCGTCCATCTCGTTCAATGGCGATCGCACGCCGGAAAATTCGACATCTTCCGGCTACACCACCGGCAACTCATGCGCGGGCAGCGGCGCCGAACCGCCGCCTTCATCCGTAATCACGGGGATGGGGCAGCCCCAGTAGCGCTGCCGGGAAATGCCCCAGTCGCGCAAACGGTAGTTGACCTTGCGCCTGCCCATCCCGGTTCCTTCGAGCCGGTCCGCAATGGCGGCAAATGCCTGTTCGGAGGTGCGGCCGTCGAATTCGCCGGAGTTCTCCAGGATACCTTTTTGCACATACGCTCCCTCGTCAAGGTTTATCACGGCGCCGTCCGCCGGGCGGATGACCGGCCTGATCGGGAGTTCGTGTTTTGTTGCGAATTCCCAGTCGCGCGAGTCATGCCCGGGCACCCCCATCACCGCGCCGGTGCCGTAGCCCATCAGGATGAAGTTGGCCACCCATACCGGCAAGGCTTCCCCGGTAAACGGGTGAGTAACGTGTATATCCAGGGGGATGCCTTCTTTCTCCATGGCTTCCAGTTCGGCCTCGGACGTGCCGGCACTGCTGTATTTCTGCACAAATGCTGCGATGTCCGCGCGCCTCTGCGCGGCGGCAACAGCCACGGGATGTTCGAAGGCTACCGCCATATAACTGACGCCGAACAGGGTATCGGGACGGGTAGTGAACACCGTGAGCTTTTCCGGGCCGCCGGCAATCGGAAAATCAATTTCAACCCCTTCGGAGCGTCCGATCCAGTTGCGCTGCATGGTGCGCACGGAATCGGGCCAGCCATCAAGGTTGTCCAGTTCTTCCAGCAACTCCTCACTGTAATCGGTAATCTTCAGGAACCATTGCGGTATTTCTTTCCTTTCCACTACTGCGCCGGAACGCCAGCCCCTGCCGTCTATCACCTGCTCGTTGGCCAGTACGGTCTGGTCTACGGGGTCCCAGTTAACCGGAGCGGTTTTCTTGTATACCAGTCCTTTCCTGTACAGCTCGGTAAAAAACCATTGTTCCCAGCGGTAGTACTCCGGCCTGCACGTGGCGATTTCCCGGCCCCAGTCATAGGCAAACCCCAGGCGCTGCAACTGGGTGCGCATGTAGTCGATGTTCTGGTAGGTCCACTTGGCCGGCGCCACGCGGTTCTCTATTGCCGCGTTCTCCGCCGGCAGGCCGAAGGCGTCCCAGCCCATGGGCTGGAGCACGTTCCGGCCCTGCAGACGCTGGTAGCGGGCTATCACATCGCCTATGGTGTAATTTCGCACATGTCCGATATGCAGCTTCCCGCTGGGGTAGGGAAACATGGAGAGGCAATAAAACTTTTCCCTGTCAGGGTCTTCCGTTACCTTGAAGGCGCGTTTCTCTTTCCACGCCGCCTGGACTTCGAGTTCAATTTTTTGGGGCTGGTATGCTCGGTCCATCTCGCAGGATTTCACTATTCACAACCATTTGTCGATGATGGTAAAAATGACGGTAAAAAGGGAAAATAATCCTATCATTCTAATTAGCGACATCGCAACACGATACTGCATTACGCCGGCAAACTCAATTACATTACCAGGGGACGGATTGTAAATCCGTCCCCGTCGCTCCTTTTTGTCATTCGGCCGGTGTACCGGCCGTCAGGACGTCCCTGTTTTTCTCCACCAGGGCCTGTCCTATGCCCCTGATATTGGTCAGTTCCTGCACGGCCTTGAAGCCGCCGTTCTCTTCCCGGTACTCGATGATCCTGTCCGCGAACGCCTCGCCGACTCCGCTGAGGCTCATCAGTGTTTCCTTGTCCGCCGTATTGATGTCAACCGTCCCGGCGGCAAACAGCGCGACAGGCAGGCAAAGCAACATGGCGGCGGCAAGATTCCTTAATTTTTTCATAATGGTCTCCTTCTGTTTTTCAGTTAAAGATGATTTTTCCGTGATCCTGGACCACGCTGAAAAGTCTAGCAGCCGCTGCGCTGCGGGCAAGAAAAAGATCAGCAAAAATGTGAGAAAACTCACAAAATCCGAAAAATTGTTTGCGCAGGGTCTCGTCGAATACCGTATTCGGACGGCATGATTGGGCGGAAAGTGCTTATCCTGGGTGTTGCAGTGACCGATGCGCTGCTTGACCGGCTTGTGGCCAGAACGTTACACCCGACAGTACTTGCGATTTATGCTATACTTTAGCGTCATTCCGGGGCATGCGATACAAT
>VYCZ01000167.1 GCA_009843675.1 Gammaproteobacteria bacterium
ATCGACTGGATTCCCGCCTGCGCGGGAATGACGGACGGGGGGTGAGTAGTTACCCTGTACAATAAATATCCCCAGTGGCTGTCAGATGCTCACCGCAGCCTGGATGATGCCGTTGCCAGGGCGTACGGGTGGGATACGGATATTACAGAAGAAGAGGCGCTGGCAGAGTTGTTGTTGCTTAACCAGCAAATGAGCCGACCATAGATTGCTGAAAGGCAACGTTTCGCTCTTTTCAACGCGCTGCCTGGCCTCCAGGGATAACTTGTATATCAGCAATTCTGCATAATAGGTCGGGTCGTCGTTATATTCGAGGGTTTGTTCGAGGTGAATCGAACCCTCTTCACCTGATTCAAGCAGATAGGTGAACGCTTCGTTCGCAAAATCCTTATCGACAAAAAGGTTTTTGATGCGGTTGTCCGGCTTCGGACACGGGTCTGCCTTTGAGTATGGAAAGACATAAGCAGAACCCGACCGGGTAGTAACGGTAAACTCGTTTTTTCGATTATTCATTTCAACATTACGTATTTTCATAGCACTGTTTTGTTGCCATTTGTCAATTATTCGTATCCTGTCCGCATAGTGTGTATCATAGACTAACTTGATACGGGAAGGGCACGAAATGAGCAACATCATCACGTTATTGGAAAACGTCTTTCATGTCGCCGGGCTGATTATCGCCTGTATCACGGTTATTCTGTTTTTGGTACTGGTAACGTCCCGCCTGCTTCGCGGTGTGCCGTTACTGGATGATGAAGAAAACACTGTCCCGTTTGCACTGCTTTTTACAGTGGTTGTTGTACTGCTTGCGGGATGATAAGAGGGTACCAAATGAACTACGATACGATAGCCGTAATACTCACTGTAGCCGCAGGGTGGTACGCAACACACAGGGATATAGCGCAGCTTCGCGACCGGGTGTCCACGTTGGAAACTGAAATAAAGGAGTGTATGGCGAAACTTGAAGGCACTATGGAAGTCCTTAAAGACTTGTTCCAGGCATCCATTGCTGGCAAAGCACAATAATCTGAGGACACTGACCTGCCAACCGGACCAAACGGAGAAAAGCGCCCCACTGACGTTATAGCGAATGCCGCCCACGTGATGAAAGTTGCCACCGGGGAAATAGAAGAGGAACACGTAAACGCAGGACAGCGCAAAGGCGGGCATGCCAGAAAAAAGCATTGAGCAAATCCGAACATACAGAGATCGCAAAGAAAGCCGCCGCGCGCGGACAAGTCGCCCGTATTACAGCGTCCGGCTACGGTGTACGGTACCGCGTAAATGGCGTCGTCGAAACCCCGGATGGACGCAACCCTCGAGTGCGGACTGTCTGGATTATCGATAACGAGCGCGGCGAGCCGCGCCTCATCACTGCACACCCACTGAGGGGATTAGATGCTTGAAGAACATGACCGTATTGTATTAACGGACAACATTTCCGACTTGAGTCTGGAGGCGGGGGACGTCGGGACGATCGTTCACATTCATCAAGGCGGCCAGGCTTTTGAGGTGGAATTTCTGACCCTCGACGGCAACACGGCGACTTTGGCTACTGTTCTGTCGTCACAAGCACGTCCGGTGACGCACACGGACATTACCCACGCGCGAGAACTCAAGATGGCTGGTTAGCTCGCATAAGATACGGCCTTTCGGTCGATATTCTTACCACCTTTATGTAGGGATACTTTTACATGCGCAGACAATTCCCCAAAATCGTCCTGTTATTGTTGCCGGTGATCGCTACCGATATGCTGACTCCCGTTGCCTGGAGCCAGGAGGCGCAGCAGGAAAAGCTGGAAGAGATAGTCGTCACAGGTTCCCGCATCGCCGCTGACCCCAACCTGGTAACGTCCAGCCCGGTCACCATGGTGACGTCGGAGGAGCTGGGTTTGCGCGGCATCACCCGCGTGGAGGACCTGCTCAACGACCTGCCGTCGATAGTACCGGCGTTGACCGCCAATGAAGCCAACGGCGCTACCGGGACGGCAACGATTGACCTGCGCGGCCTGTCTTCAGACCGCACCCTGGTCCTGACCAACGGGCACCGGATGGGGTTTGGCGACCTGGTCGTGCTCGCGCCCGATATTAACCAGGTGCCGGGCGCCCTGATAGAACGGGTCGAGGTCCTGACCGGCGGCGCCTCAGCCACCTACGGTTCCGACGCCATCGCCGGCGTCGTCAACTTCATTATGAAACAGGACTTTGAAGGCATTCAGGTGGACTACCAGTATTCCGGTTACCAGCACGATTCAGGCAACGAGGCCGTGCAAGCCGCCGTTGCCGACAGCGGATTTGAGCAGGCCCCGCACAGTGTCTTTGACGGCCGCGGCCACGACGTGAACATTATCTTCGGCGCCGATACGCCCGATGGCAGGGGTAATGTCACCGGCTATCTCGGCTACCGGGAAACCAACGCGCTGACCCAGTCCGAACGCGATTTCAGCGCCTGCGCCCTGGATGGAGGAGGCGAGGGCGACACCTGCGCCGGCTCCGCGACGATACCGACCGGCCTGTTTACGCCGTTCGACGACACCTTCTATTACACGGTCGCGGGGAATGAGTTCGTGCCCTGGGATTTTACCTTGTACAATTACGGCCCGCCGAATCACTTTCAACGCCCGGATGAGCGGTACACGGCCGGCCTGTTCGGTCACTACGAGGTCGGCGCGCGCCTGGAAGGGTACGTGGAATTCCAGTTCATGGAGGATAACACCAAGGCGCAGATCGCGCCGTCGGGCGCGTTTTTCGTGACCGATACGTTGAATTGCAGCAACGCGTTCCTGTCGGCCCAGCAGTTCGCCGCCATTGGTTGCACGTCCCCAACTGACACAGTGCCGTTATATATCGGCCGCCGCAATGTCGAAGGCGGTTTTCGGAATGACGACATCACCCATACCTCGTATCGCGGCCTGGGCGGCGTCCGGGGCGCTATCAACGACGCCTGGCGTTACGATGCCTTTGTCAACATCGCGCGCACGAGCCTGGACGAGGTGTATCACAATGACCTGTCCACCACTCGTATCACCCGGGCGCTGGACGTGGTGGACGTCGATGGGGCGCCGACCTGCCAAGCCGTGATCGACGGCAGCGACCCCGGTTGCGTGCCCTGGAATGTCTTCCAAACGGGCGGCGTGACGCAGGAGGCGCTGGATTACCTGCGGATATCCCTGCGCGCCACAGGCCGCGCAGACCGGGACCAGTACGTGGCCTTCGTGTCCGGTGACCTGGCCCACTACGGGCTGGTCAGTCCCCTGGCGCAGGATGGCGTGCAAGTCGTCCTGGGAGGTGAATACCGGGATGAGCAGATGGACTACAATCCGGACCTGGGCTATCGAACGGGTGACGGCGCCGGCCAGGGCGGTCCGAGAACGGCCGTATCAGGCGGGATTGAGGTCGCCGAATTTTTTGTTGAAACCAGGCTTCCGCTGGTGGAGTACCGGCCCTGGTTCCACTCCCTGACCGTCGATGCCGGCTATCGTTATTCCGATTACAGCCGGGGCGTGTCAACGGATACCTACCGGGCGCTCGCGGAATGGACGCCGGTGCCAAGCCTCAAGTTGCGCGGCGGTTATTCCCGCGCCGTTCGCGCCGCCAACATCAGGGAGTTGTTCGAACCGGCCCGGCTGGGTTTATGGGCCGGCGTTGAACCCTGTGCGGGCTCGACGCCGCTACAGACACTGGAGCAATGCGCGCACTCAGGGGTGACGGCAGGGCAGTATGGCAAAATACCCCTGAGCCCTGCCGGACAATACAACGCCCTCTTCGGCGGTAACACGGAACTGATACCGGAGCAGGCCAACACGTTCACCGTCGGCGCGGTCATTACCCCCGAAGATATTGTTTCGGGACTGACCGTCAGCGTTGACTACTGGCGTATCGAGGTCCTGGACGCGATCGATACCGTAGAACCGGAATTTATCGTCAACCAGTGCGGGCTGACCGGGGCCCCGGTCTTCTGCACACAGGTCCACCGCGGGGCTAACGGCAACCTCTGGATCGGCAGCAGCGCGGCCGCTCCCCACGTCGTGTCAACCAATATCAACACAGGTTTTTTCGAGACCGCCGGGGTTGACTTGTTCGGCAACTACCGCACGCAAGCGGGCAATTACGGCACAGTGGAATTCACCTTCCGCGGCACCTGGCTGGAGAAATTTGAGCAGCAGTTGACCCCCGGCGCGGTCATCGAAGATTGCGCTGGTCACTATGGCAGTGCCTGTAACCGGCCGAGACCCGCATGGCGCCACAACCTGGGCGCGGTCTGGACCACCCCCTGGAACCTGACATTCGCCGGAAGCTGGCGGCATCTCAGCGGCGTTGCCGAGTTTGCCAACGATAGCTTCAGCGCCGGCTCCGAGAACTATATTGACCTGTCGGTTGACTACACGCCAGGATTCATCGGCATCGGTGAAACCACCCTGAGCGCGGGTGTCAGCAATCTCATGGACAACGATCCCCCGGTCAGCGGCTTCTTCAACAACATATCGGTGTATGGCAACGGCAACACGGTCCCGGGCATGTGGGACACACTGGGCCGGTACCTGTTCTTCGGCGTCTCCCAGAAGTTCTGATGCCAGGGGGCGAGTAGTTACCAATTTCCATTGTAAACCCAACCCGCTTGTGCTATGCTGAAGTCTCATCAGGCCGAACAAGCGCAAGCTTGCGGCCTGCACCAGGACCCGGGCGGAATAACCGGGCTGCCAGTGGCAGCCGGTATCTCGCCATGCGTTAAAGGAGACAGCTAATGACAGCAACCAGTAAAGCATTATCCACCGATACACCGGCCGCGGTGACCTTCGACACACTGTCCGCCGCGCAGGAGTTGAGACAATCCGGATTTGAAGACCGGCAAGCCGAAGCTATTGTAACCACCATCAGCACAGCCATGAGCGAAACCGTAGCAACCAGGGCAGACCTGGAATTGGCCAAGGCGGACCTGGAAAAACAGATCGCTGCAACCCGGGCCGAGATTGTTACAACCAGAACAGACCTGGAAAAACAGATCGTCGCAACCAGGAAAGACCTGGAGTTACAGGGCGCTGCAATCAGAGCCGAGATTATTGCAACCAGAACAGACCTGGAAGCACAAGGCGCCGCAACCAGAAAGGACATGGAGTTACAGGGCACTGAAATCAAAGGCCAGATTAAGTCGCTGGAACAATCTATGGCCGCCATGCAAGACAGGATCATCATCCGGCTCGGCGCCGTGATGGTATCGATGACCTTCCTGTTGCTGGCCGTCGGGCCGTTTTATATCCGCTGGGTGTTGTCCATGATGGCTGCCTAGCCAGTTCACCGGGACATGTCTGAACTGAGTGAAGCCGTAGCGACTGAAGCATTACAGGGCGCGGCGACCCGGGCCAGGGTGGTTAACAACCGCACGCAACGCCGGGGGCAGCCGCAACAGTCACCGCAACGGTGAGTGTGTTCCTTCACGTCGGGTTGTGCTATACTCTGTACCCGTGGCGCCGCTGTTCAAGCTTGCAAGGCGTATTTTTTATAATGTCTGCCGGTGCGGCACCGGACCGGCAGCCAGTGGCAACCATCGACCTCAGGAGGCTATTGAGCATGGGCATCATCACTTTATTGAGTCGCAGTCAAATGCCGGCCACGCGGGGGGCGTCGGTCCCGGGGCGTCTTGCCGAGGCGCTGTGCCGTCCATTTTTTTCCAAATTCCTCAAATTGGGCTTGACAAATGGAGCCGGGCGGGCTGATACTATAATCGCCGGAGTGCCGGAGTGCCGGAGTGCCGGAGTGCCGGAGTGCCGGAGTGCCGGAGCGCCGCAACGCTTCTCCTGCGCGCGCAGCTTTGCCCGTGAGCGCACCCGCCTCGCGGGACTGCTCCCGCCCGCCAGCCTCGCCGCCTGAGCCGTCCTGCCGCGTCAGCGGTTTCCTCCGTTCCACACGGCGCGCCGTCCCGGCGCTGCTGCTGTTGCCGACGCTGCTGGCGGGCTTCGCATCGCCGGTCGCCGCGCAGTCCATCTCTGCGACGCAAATCACCGAGGGTCAGACGCGCACCTTCACCGTGACCGGCATCCCCGCCAGCTGGACCGGCACGCCGACACTTAACGTCCCGATTAATTCGAGTCCGCGCGCAGCTTATGGCTATAGCTCAGGAACTTGCCTATCCAACCAAATTTCGTTGGGCCTGAATTACTCGGATATTTGCCTTCCAACATTGACAAGCACCTGGGACTCCGCGACCCGCGTCTTTACCTTCGAGCAATTTGCCTATACAGACGCTATCGCCGAGGGCGACGAGATCTTTAAGATTGAGATCTACGATTCTGCTGTTAACAATCGAAACGTCTTTTTCGATATCACGCTAAAAGACGGCCCCGGCCCGGTCATCTCGCTGAGCCCCAGCGGCACCCTCGGGGAGACCGGTGTGGCTGAGGGCGGCATCGCGGCGGGCTTCGAGCTGCGCATGACCCCGACCCTGCCGTACGATGTGCACGTGGCGGTGCTCGTGCGCGAGGAGGGCACGGCGTTCGACAACGGCGCGCCGGACCCCTACCCCGGCCACGTGCTGCCGGAACACCGCGGGGAGTTTGTGGTCACCATCCCGGCCAATGCCGCCTCAGCCTCCCACTTCGTGCAAACCCGGCCCCAGACCTTTCTGGAGAAGGACACGACGGTGCACCTGCTGGTGCTGGCCCCGACCGCAGGGGTGCGCAGTATTGTGCGCGACCTGCACGGTGTCGAGTTGAGCCACTACGTGACCGATGGCGCCAACCAGGCGACGATAACAGTGCTGGACGGTTCGGACACGGCCTCAGCGGTAACCCCCGAGGTGCGCCTGCACGTGCACCCCGAGGACACCGAGGTGGCCGAGGGCGGCACGCTTGAGTTCTGGCTGGCGCTGAAACCGCAGCCGCAAGTGGACCTGGCGGTCAGCATCGACCTCGAAGACGGGGTGGCGCCGAACTCCAACGTTACGGACTGCGGCAGCTTCCTGGCCGACGGCCAGGCGGGCCGGCGCACGGTGACGGTGCCGGGCTACGGCAATGGGCAGCCGCGGCAAAGCTGGAACTGGGTGCGGTTCACGGCGCAGACAGTGGATGATAATGTGGACGAGACCGACTGCGACGTGGTGGCGACGATAGCCACGGGCAGCGGCTACAAGGTGATTGAACACGAGGGCGTGACGATTACCGCCCAGGGCCGGGCAACGGTGCGGGTGACGGACAACGATGAAGCGGAATCTTCACAGGATGGCGAA
>VYCZ01000011.1:0-3659 GCA_009843675.1 Gammaproteobacteria bacterium
ACGCCTGCCTGGGCCCGCTGGTTCGGGAATATACCGATCAGCTTAACCGGCGCCTGCGCGACAACCGCCTGTTTTTGCTGGATTCGAGCGGCGGCGTCATGACACCTGATGAAGCAGGGCGGGCGCCGGTACGCTTATTGCTCTCCGGCCCCTCCGGTGGCGTCACTGCAGCGAAGTACATGGGCCGGTTATGCGGCCACGAAAATATCATCTCATTCGACATGGGCGGCACTTCAACGGACGTAGCGGTCATCGCAGCAGGCCAGGCGGGACAGCGCAGGGAAACCGTGGCCGACAAGTATCACCTGTTGCTCCCCATGCTGGACGTGCGGGCCATCGGCGCCGGCGGCGGTTCCATTGCGGGCGTCGAGCAGGGCGGATACATCTACGTAGGACCTGAGAGCGCCGGGGCCGAACCGGGTCCTGCCTGTTACGGCCTTGGTGGAGAGCTCCCGACCGTGACCGATGCCGACGTGGTTCTCGGCATCATCGACCCTGCCGGGTTCCTGGGCGGGAAACTGGCCCTGGACCGGGAAAAAGCGCGGGAGGCGATTAAGATTCATGTGGCTGACCCGCTCGCGCTGTCGATTGAGGAAGCTGCCGCCGGGATCAAGCGGATTGTCGATACCCGCATGGCGGATCTGCTGAGGACAGTCACTATTGAACAGGGCCACGATGCCCGCGAGTTCGTGCTGTATGCGTTCGGCGGCGCGGGACCGGCCCACGCGCCTGCTTTTGCCCTGGACGTGGTGGAAGAAGTACTGATCCCAGCCAGCCAGTCCGTTTTTTGCGCTTTCGGCGCAGTCGCCTCCGATATCACGTTGAGCGCGGGACGGGCGGAACCGAAACGTTACGGCAGGGACGGGAAAGGCGCAGTCGAACTTGCAGACATGGAAGATATCTTCAGTGGCCTTGAGGAACAGGCCGATGCTTCTCTTGAACAGCAGGGTGTGCCGCCGGAACAACGCCGGCTCCGGCGTGTGGTGGAGGTGCGTTTCATCCGCCAGACCAAATCCCTGTCCGTGCCGTTCCCGGGATCGGTCGAGGGCCTGGTAAAGAACTTCCTGGATGCCTATACAAAGCGCTATGGGGCCGAGGCCGTGCCCGAAAAAGCGGGCTTCGAGTTCGTCACCTACGTGGTCGAAGCAGTCGGCCTGCTGCCCCGGCCCGACTGTGCCCGCTATCCGTCAGCCGGGACGGACCCAGGCCATGCGATGAAAGGTAGTCGTCCGGTTTATGATATGGTGGAACAGGGTTTCGTCCAGACGCCCATATACCGGGGGGAGACGTTGAGAAACGGTAACCGTATTGACGGGCCTGCGGTTATTGAATATGAGACTACGACCGTTGCGATTCATTCCGGACAGGCCGGCATGGTCGATGAGTTCCTGGGCATATCCATCAGGAGAGTGTGATGACAGACAAAAGCGATTACGTGCTGGGTCCCGCGGTTGCCGATTGGGATACATTGAAAAAACCGCTTTCCGTGGATCCCATCACCTTTGAGATCATCCGGCACAAACTGGCCGCCATCAATGAAGAACAGGCCCTGGCCCTTAAAGCCGTATCGGTCTCCCCTATCGTCGCCGGCGCCGGGGATTTCAATAATGCCCTGTTCACGGCTGACGGCAGGCTGGCGTCAATGGGGCCCCAGGTTGTTTTTCACTCCGGGGCCATGCCGGTCATTCTCAGGCATGTGATGGAGGATTTTGCCGACGAGGAGTTTGCCGATGGGGACATGTATATCGTCAACGATCCCTACAAGGGAGCGGTGCACCATCCCGACGTGAGCATCATGGCGCCGCTGTTCTTCGAGGGCCGCCTGGTCGCCTGGGCCGGTGTGACCGCGCACCAGGTGGACATGGGCGGCATGGCTGTCGGCTCCGTTTCGGTGCGGGCCACGGAAAAACAGCAGGAAGGCCTGATGATGCCCCCTATGCGCATCATCGAAAAAGGCAGGTTGCGCAAGGATGTCTGGCGCATGATCATGAACATGACCCGCCAGCCGCAAATGGTCGGTCTGGACCTCAGCGGGTTTATCGCCTCCAACGTGGTGGCCCGGGACCGGCTGACCGAACTCATGGAGCAATACGGCGCGGGCACCATCCTGACCATGATGGAAGAGTTGATCCGCTATTCGGAACGAAAAACCCGGGAACACCTGCAGACCTTGCCTGATGGAGAGGTAAGGACCTGCGGCTACCTGGATCATGACGGCAGGGAGAACAAGATATACAGCACCGACGTCAGGATAATCAAGGAAGGCGACCGCTTGACCATAGACATGTCAGATTCATCGCCGCAGGCATCCGGGTATATCAACTGTACAGAGGGCTGCCTGGTGGGCGCCGTGTTCGGCGGCGTGGCGCCCCTGCTGGGTTCGGGCATACCCTGGAACCAGGGGATCCTGAACAGTATCGAGGTAATTGCACCCAAGGGCTTAATTTGCAATGCCGTGGCTCCGGCGGCCACCGGCGCGGCCACCATCGGCCAGGGCTGGATCATCACCCTGACGACCGCCCATGCCATATCGAAACTGCTGGCGCTGTCCGAAGAAAGCCGCAAACATTCCCAGGGCGTAACCCACGGGACCATGGCGGCGCTGTTTACCGGCGACACCAACCAGCACGGCGAACCCTTCGGAAACCAGTTGATCGACGCGCAGATCGGCGGCGGCGGCGCCAACCCGTTCGGCGACGGCCTGGATCAGACCGGCTGCTTCGTATCGCCCAGGCCCCATATCCCGAACATCGAGTACAACGAGATTCACAGTCCCATGCTGTTCCTGTACCGCTCCTTCTTCCCGGACACGGGGGGAGACGGCGAACAGCGCGGGGGCCGCGCGGCCGGGACTGCCTGGACACCTCACGGCGTGGAACGGCTGCGTTGTTCCCTCACCTCCCATGGCGTTGAAGTGCCTATTTCCTACGGCCAGTTCGGTGGTTACCCGGGTGTGTGCAGCAATGCCATGATCATCCACGAGTCGGACGTCCGGGATAAATTTGCCCGGGGACGCATGCCGCTGAAACTGGACGACGTGCGCGCTCCCATAGACCTGGATGAACTGGGAGGCCGGGCGCAGGTGCTCGAGGCCAAGCAGGACGAATTACCGCTGTACCCCGGCGATATCGTGCAATACACCTGGCAGGGCGGTGGCGGTTACGGCGACCCGCTGCAGCGTGCGCCGGACGCGGTGGCAGCCGACGTGGCGTCCGGGTACGTCTCGGCGCGGCGGGCACTGGACGTTTACGGCGTGGTCCCTGGCGAATCCCCGGCAGCAACAGAGCTGCGGCGCGAACGCATGCGCCGGGAGCGCCTGGCAAACGCTTCCCTTCCCCTGCACGGAACCGCAAATGGTTATGAAACAGGCGCGGCGTTGTCCCGTTTCGGCGCCGGCCTGGTGCTGGCGCGCAACCAGCAGGAACAACTGCAATTCGAATGCGAGTGCGGCCACGTATTCTGCGGCGCCGGAGAGAACTGGAAGGAACATGCCGCTTGGCACAGCCTCGATGGAGACGAACTACCGCCGGGGATATCGCTGCACGAAACCATGGAACTGGTTGGGTACCTATGCCCCGCCTGCGGCCGGCAACACTCTCTGGACGTGAAGGAACGCAACGCGGCGCCGTTGCACGACCTCAAAATCACCCGCTGGGTCG
>VYCZ01000011.1:3669-4376 GCA_009843675.1 Gammaproteobacteria bacterium
CCCAACCAATAATTAAATTAATCTACGGATCCACAATCGACAAGTCCTGCTTCGTCCGCATGACCGGCAATACGGGAGTGATCCTGTTTGCCGGAACAGGCGTGCTGATCAAACCCCTGACCCAGGAGTTCGGCTGGAGTCGCGGCGACGTATCCCTGGCCCTGACCCTGCTCACCGTCGGCATAGCCCTGGGAGTGCTGGTGAGCGGCAGGCTGATAGACCGGTACGGCGCCAGGCGGGTGCTATGCGCCTCCATCGCCTTATCCATCCTGGTCATTCTGACCGGGCCGTTGTACGTCGCCACCCTGCCCCTGTTTTACACCATGATGCTTCTCGCTGCGTTGCTCGGCGCGCCGACCAACACGATCGGATATGCCCGCGTCATTTCCGACTGGTTCGACAAACGCCGGGGGCTGTTTATCGGCATCAATTCGGCCGGGGCCGGTCTGGGTTTTACCTTGGCTCCCCTGGTATGCAACTGGGCCTTGGGTATCGGCGGGTGGCGCGCGGGATATTTCAGCCTGGGGCTGTTGCTGCTGTTTATCGTATTCCCAACTGTTTACCTGTTACTTATCGATAAACCTGCAGACGTGGGCATGTTGCCTGACGGCGCCCGGGAAAGCACAACTGTCGACCAGGAGACAGCAGATACGAGCGGTCACCTCTCGCTGGGTGAAGCGGTCAGAACACGCGTGTTCTGGCTTATG
>VYCZ01000011.1:4386-7200 GCA_009843675.1 Gammaproteobacteria bacterium
CGTCATAATGCCTTGTGTTGCCTTCTCGCTGAACGGTATTTTCAGTCAGTTGGCGGCCCTGCTCACCGACCGGGGCATTGACATGACCACGGCTGCCCTGGTCGTCTCCACCATGGGCATCAGCATGCTCATGGCCCGCGTGCTTATAGGTTATATTGTCGACAAACTGTTCGCCCCCATGGTGGCGGTCGCGGTGTTCATTCTGGTGTTAGCCGGTGTCTGCTTGCTGATCTACGGACAGCACCTGTCTTTATACATTATTGCCGCCATCCTGATGGGGGTCGGCATTGGAACGGAGAGCGACCTCATGGTCTTCCTGACCGGCCGCTATTTCGGGTTGCGCCACTTCGGGACGATCTTCTCCTGGGTCTTCATCGCCCACATGACCGGCACCAGCCTGGGGCCGTATATCATGGGCAGCTCTTATGACCTCCATGGCAACTACATTCCCATACTACAGGTATGCCTCGGCCTGCTGGCCCTGTCCACGGTATTGTTCGCGTTTCTGGGGAGGTACGACCAGTATACCCGCAGGGAAAAGTAACACCTATTTCCGGTAAAAAATCTCCCGCTCGTTATCCAGGTCCAGATAACGATCACGAAGCCGGGTTGATCTTGATACCATCGGAATAACTTTACCGTTCGCGATCACCTGCTCTGCCAGGGTCATGATCTCCAGGGGATCGCCATCCCATAACACCAAGTTGGCCTGTTTCCCCGGTTCCAGACTGCCTGCCTTATCGGCAAATCCAAATACGGTGGCCGGGTTTAACGTCATGGCCTTGAGCGCAGCCGTCTTATCCATGCCATAGGCAACCGCGTTACCCGCGGCCTGGCGCACCAGAAATGCGCTATGGGTATGCTGGAAATCCACCCCGGTAAATAATACCGTTACCCCGGCCGCATCCAGTATGGCTGCCGCGTCCAGCCTTGCCGCCAGTTGGTCAAAATCTATCGGCAGGTTAGCCATGGGGTCGATAATGACCGCAACATCTTCCCTGGCTAATTTATCGGCCACGCGCCATGCTTCACTGGCTCCGGCTATAACAAGTTTGAGACCAAATTGCATTTTCAGCTCCAGCAGCGCATTGATGTCGCTGGCGCGGTGCACAGTCACCACCAGGGGTAAACTTCCATCGATAACGGGTATGAGCGCTTCCAGGTCATGAACGTCCAGTGACAAATCCCGCCAGTTACCTGACATAACGGCATGACGGTTTGCCTCGTATTCCCGGGTATCCGCAAGGGCTTGCTGCGTTTTCAAATACGAAGATGCCCGGGAGCCTCCGCCTGGTTCACTTGAACTTCCACCCAACCGCGCAAACATTGCCGCTGACTTGTTCAAAATCGATGACGGCATTCCAAGTTGAAGCACGATGCCTTGTCCTGCAAACACGTGATGTCTTGATTCGGGCGCAACAATCGCATGGGTCAATCCATGAATTAAATTATGCGGCAACAGTGTTGAACTGGGATTGACGGCAGAAAAAACAGTAAACGCCGCGCTGAATTGATCATCCCCGGTCGACACGTCATCCGTCCCTTCGACCGCGCTTATTTCCCTGACGCCGAGGTAGGTATAAGCGTTGATTAAACCCGGTGTGATTTGTTTACCGCTTGCATCTATGACTTTGCCGGCGGATGATGCATCAATATCCGTACCCAGGGCGGAGATGGTTCCGTTACTGATCAGTATGTCTGCATTTTCCAGGGTTCCGGCGCCGGACAAGGTATGGATAGTGGCATTTTTTATCAATATCTCCCCGGCAGGCACGGGAAACGTAAGAAAGGCAAAAACGATGGTAACGATTAGCCTGATGCCGCGTCTCATAACCGTTCATCCATCGGGTCGAGAATGCCGAGATCGAAATCCGTGACGGGCTGCCGGGTGTCGTCGAGCCGGTCATAAACCAGAACCCCGTCGATAAATACCTTCTCCGTTTTACTGTAGACACTGAAGGGGTCACCGTCCCATAACACCAGGTCGGCCATTTTCCCGACTTCCAGGCTGCCTGTCAGGGCATCGATGCCTAATGCCCTGGCGGGATTACTGGTAATCCAGTTAATGGCGTGGGCGCGGGTAATGTGATACCCCGCATCGATGCCGGCAGCCATGGCCTTTGCCGCTTCCTGGTTCAGGTGCTGCACGGTTATCGCAGAATCGGAGTGCACGATGGCGCAGGCGCCGGCCGCATCCACCATGGCTACATTGCCTTCCACCATGTCATACGCTTCGTGCTTGAAACCCCACCACTCCGGCCACATCGCCGCGCAAATATCATGCTCAGCCAGGATATCTGCATCCTTGTAAGCCTCAACAGCATGATGAAAAGCCGTAACCTTGTAATCAAACTCCCTGGCGATATCGATCATCACTGCCATCTCTTCACCCCGGTAACAATGATTGTGCACCAGGATGTTTCCGCGCAAGACTTCGGCCAGGGTTTCCAGTTGCAGATCTCTTAGAGGCGGATCGGTTTCTTCTCCTTGCGCCTGTTTCCCGGCATAGGCTTCCTGTTTGTCAATGTAGTCTGCGGCCGCTATCCATGCCGCTCGATAACCGGCAACATTGGCCATCCTCGATGCCGGCGCCTGTTTCAGCTCTCCCCCATAGACACGCTTGGGATTTTCACCACAGGCCATCTTCAAACTGTAAGGCGCGCCCGGGAATTTCATCGCCTGGACGGTACGTGAAGGAATGTTTTTCAGGGTAACTCCCCGGCCGCCGAACAGGTTCGCAGAACCCGGCAGGATCTGTAACGTGGTGACCCCGCCGGCCAATGCCAGGGTAAATTGCGGGTCTTGCGTCCAGAC
>VYCZ01000063.1:0-1176 GCA_009843675.1 Gammaproteobacteria bacterium
CTGGGTGAGACGGGCGAGACCAAGGATGGTTATGCCAGGGAACTGACCCCGGAGCAGGTCGAAAAGCAACGCCAGGGCCAGAAGGCGGCCATAGCCGATTCCGATATCGTCATCACCACCGCCCAGGTGTTCGGCCGCAAGGCGCCGGTGCTGGTCACCACCGACATGGTGGAAGCCATGCAACCCGGCAGCGTAATCGTAGATATGGCCGCGGAGACCGGCGGCAACGTGGAAGGATCGGTAGCCGGCCAGGAAGTCAACGTCAACGGCGTCACCATCATCGGCCAGGGCAACTGGGCCAATTTCGTGTCCCGGGACGCCAGCCAGATGTATTCGTCCAACCTCTTGAACATGGTGAGCGAATACTGGGACCAGGAAAACAAGACCTTTGTACTCGACCGCGAGAACGACATCATACAGGGCTGCCTGATTACTCACGGCGGCGCCATCGTCAACGAAACCATCAAGAACCTGCAACGTTAAGGAGTTATCAATGGAAGCCGTATACCTGACATTCATCCTGGTACTGGCCATATTTCTGGGCTTTGAGCTGATCAGTAAAGTACCCGCCACCCTGCATACGCCGCTGATGTCCGGGGCCAACGCCATCTCAGGCATCACCCTGGTCGGCGCCCTGACCTCGGCCGGCGCCGGCAGCGCCGAGATGGCCACTATTCTTGGCACCCTGGGCGTGACCTTCGCCTCCATCAACGTGGTCGGCGGTTACATGGTGACCAACCGCATGCTGTCCATGTTCAAGAAGAAGGAAGGTGGCGACCAATGAGTAATGCACTGCTGATCAACCTGTCTTACGTCGCTTCGGCCGTCCTGTTCATATTCGGCCTGAAGATGCTGAGCTCGCCGGCCACCGCGCGTAACGGCAACCTGGTGTCCGCGCTGGGCATGCTGCTCGCCATAGTAGTTACCCTGCTGGACCATTCCATCGTCGATTTCCGCTGGATTGCCCTCGGCCTGATAATCGGTGGCGTCATCGGCGCATTCGCAGCGCGCCTGGTAGCCATGACTGCAATGCCGGAGATGGTGGCGATATTCAACGGTTTCGGCGGTATCGCCAGCCTGTTCGTCGGTTGGGCGGCACTGCATTCCGGCGCAGTGTCAACTTTTACCGTCGTGACCATCTTCCTGTCGATCCTGATCGGCGGCCTGACGTTTACC
>VYCZ01000063.1:1186-7133 GCA_009843675.1 Gammaproteobacteria bacterium
TTTCGGAAAACTGAGCGAGAGCATCCCCGGGCGCCCCTACATCTTCGCCGGACAACGCACGTTCAACAGCCTGTTGCTGACTGCCATCGTCGTAGTCGGCGTTATGTTCTGCATGGACCCGTCGAACACCACCTTGCTGTATGTCCTCATCGCCCTGTCGTTCGTGTTCGGCGTTATGGCGGTGATCCCCATCGGCGGCGCGGACATGCCCGTCGTGATCTCCCTGCTGAACAGCTACTCCGGCCTGGCCGCGTGCGCCGCGGGTTTCGCCATCAACAACAATATCCTGATCGTCGCCGGTTCCCTGGTGGGAGCGACCGGCATCATCCTCACCAACATCATGTGCAAGGCCATGAACCGCTCCCTCGCCAACGTGCTGTTCAGCGGTTTCGGCGCGGTGAAAACGTCCCTGGCCAAGGTGGAAGGCGAAGTGAAGCCCATTACGCCGGATGACGCTTACTACATTCTTGAAGCGGCCAGCAGTGTCGTCGTGGTGCCCGGTTACGGCATGGCCGTCGCCCAGGCCCAGCACGTAGTCAAGGAACTGCAGGAACTGCTGGAAAACAATGGCGCGGAAGTCAGCTACGCCATTCACCCGGTTGCGGGACGCATGCCCGGACACATGAACGTGCTGCTGGCGGAAGCGGACGTGCCCTACGACCTGCTTATCGAGATGGAGGACATCAACCCGCGCATGGAGATGATGGACGTCGCCATCGTCATCGGCGCCAACGACGTGGTCAACCCGGCGGCCCGGGAGATGGAGGACAGCCCCATATACGGCATGCCCATCATCAACGTGGATTACGCAAAGACGGTATTCGTGCTCAAGCGTTCAATGGCGGCAGGTTTTGCCGGTGTCGACAACCCGCTGTTCTTCGGGGAGAACACCCGCATGCTGTTCGGGGACGCCAAGGAGTCCATCGGCGCGCTGGTGCGGGAGTTCAGTTCGTAGTTATTGAATAACGGTCATTCCGTCCATATAGGGATGCAGCGCCTCCGGTATATGGATATGGCCGTTTTCGTCCTGGCAGTTCTCCATGATGGCGATCAGGGTGCGGCCCACAGCCAGTCCCGAGCCGTTCAGCGTATGCACCAGTTCCGGTTTGCCGGTGGCGGGATTGCGCCAGCGGGCCTTCATGCGCCGTGCCTGGAAGTCTTCAAAGTTGCTGCACGAGGATATTTCCCGGTACCTGCGCTGGCTCGGCAGCCATACCTCCAGGTCGTATGTCTTGGCGGCTGAAAACCCCAGGTCACCGCCGCACAGGACGACCACCCGGTATGGCAGTCCCAGTTGTTGCAGTATGTTTTCCGCGTGATCGGTCAGTTCCTCCAGAATCCGGTAGGAGTCCGCCGGACGGACAATCTGCACCAGTTCCACTTTCTCGAACTGGTGCTGGCGTATCATGCCCCGGGTATCCTGTCCGTAGGATCCGGCCTCGCTGCGGAAACACGGTGAATGACACACGTATTTCAGGGGCAGCTTCTCACTGTCGATAATCGCGTCCCTGGCCACGTTGGTAACCGGCACCTCCGCGGTGGGGATAAGGTACAGGTCCTGTTTCTCGATATGGAACTGGTCCTCAGCAAACTTGGGTAACTGGCCGGTGCCGAACAGGCTGTCGGGGTTGACCAGGTAGGGCACGTTGATCTCCACGTATTCGTGTTCACGAGTATGTACGTCCAGCATGAACTGGATCAGGGCCCGGTGCAGCCTGGCGATTGCTCCCGTCATCACTACGAAACGGGAGCCGGCGATGCGGGTGGCGGCTTCAAAATCGATCAGCCCCAGGGTCTCACCCAGAGTTGTATGGTCCTTGGGAACAAAATCCTGCACTTCCAACTCTCCCCAGGCCCGTATCACCTCGTTATCGTCCTCGCTGTCTCCGGCCGGGACACTCTCATGGGGCACATTGGGCACGCCGCGCAGGAACTCGTCCAGTTCCTCCTGGATCTCCTCCAACCGGGCCTGGCTCGATTTCAACTCGTCGCCCAGGGAAGCGACCTGTGCCCGCAACGGTTCTATGTCCTCTCCCGCGGCCTTGGCTTTGCCAATCGCCTTCGACTGGCGATTTCGCTCCGCTTGCAGCTCCTCGGTGCGGACCTGTATCTCCTTGCGCTGCCGCTCCAGCGACTGCAGACGCTCGATATCCAGCTCAAAGCCGCGCTTGGCCAGGCCCCGGCTCACGGCGTCTATATCTTTTCTTAATAGGTGTGGATCCAGCATTACTATCTTCAACAACTCCGTCATTCCTGCGAAAGCAGGAATCCAGTCAAATAACGGGTCGCCCGACGGGCGACACTCTTTACTTTTTATCCAGTGCCCGTAGGCGTTCCAGTTTCTCCGCGATCTGTATCTCAAGCCCCCGGTTTGTCGGGTAATAGTACCGGCGCTCCTCCATGCCCTCGGGGAAATAGTTCTCACCCGCAGCATAGGCTTCCGGTTCGTCGTGGGCGTACCGGTACTCCTTCCCATAACCCAGTTCCTTCATCAGCCGGGACGGCGCATTGCGCAGGTGTACCGGCACTTCTTCTGATGGTGTGGTCCTGACGTCCTCCATGACAGCATTATACGCCTTGTACACGGCATTGCTCTTCGGCGCGCACGCCAGGTACACAATGGCCTGGGCAATAGCCAGTTCCCCTTCGGGCGTACCCAGCCGCTCCTGGGTCTCCCAGGCATCCAGGGCCAGGCGCAACCCGCGCGGGTCTGCGTTGCCTATGTCTTCTGAGGCCATGCGCACCACCCGCCTGGCAATATACAGGGGGTCGCAGCCTCCATCAAGCATACGCGCAAACCAGTACAGGGCCGCATCCGGCGCCGACCCGCGCACGGATTTGTGCAGCGCGGAGATCTGCTCGTAGAACACCTCACCTCCCTTGTCGAAACGCCGGTAACCCGCGCCGCTGATCACTTCGCCCACCAGTTCGCTGGTTATCTGTTGCGCCACAACCAGGTCCGCGGCGATCTCCAGCAGGTTGAGGGCGCGCCTGGCGTCGCCGTCAGCGCTGCCCACCAGCAGGTCCAGCGCCTCATCGGTGATTTCCAGGTTTTTGTCGCCCAGTCCCCGCTCCCGGTCCTGCAGGCCCTGGATCACAACCCGTTTCAGGTCATCCGCCGTAAGCGGTTTCAGTACATAGACCCGCACCCTGGACAACAACGCGTTGTTCAGTTCGAAGGACGGGTTCTCGGTGGTGGCGCCGACAAAAGTGACCGTACCGTCTTCCACGTGGGGCAGGAACGCGTCCTGTTGCGACTTGTTGAAGCGGTGCGCTTCATCGATGAACAGCACGGTATCCCTGCCGTAGACATCCCGAAACTGGCGCGCCTTGTCGATGGCCGCGCGGATTTCCTTGACGCCGCCCAGTACCGCAGAAAGGGTCAGGAACTGCGCATTGCAGGAAGTGGTAACCAGGCGGGCCAGGGTCGTCTTGCCCGTGCCGGGCGCGCCCCAGAACACCATGGAATGCAATTGGCCCCGTTCAATAGCCAGGCGCAGCGGTTTGCCCGCTCCGATCAGGTGATCCTGTCCGACAAAGCCGTCCAGGGTTCCAGGTCGCATCCGATCCGCCAGGGGACGGTATTCAATGCTGTCGGAGCTCACGATAATGTGTGTTAATGCGGTTGCCTTGCATCGATGACTTCCGTTTCGTCAGTGGGGGAAAACGTAAACAACTCCTTTTTCAATTCAGGATTGCGCACGGCATTCGTAAAGGAGATAAACAACGTCTGCCCCAGGTTGTCGAACAGCGCCATACCGGCCAGTTCATCGCCCGAGAACACCAGGCGCAGCAAGCGGTAGTAAGATTCCGGGTTCTTCGGGGTCAACTCCACCACTGTGCCTCCTTCCTCGCTTTCCAGTTCCTCAATAACATAATATTCGCCGGGATCGTTATCGCCGCTGAAAATCAGCGCCGGGGTATCCTCCACGGCGTCGGATACGTCACTGACGGTAACCTGCTCCAGGTCCTCCTCGTAAACCCAGAGGCTGCTACCGTCGCTGATGATTTCCTGGACGTACGGTTCGTTATACAGCCAGTAAAACATGCCGGGACGGCGCAATCTCAGCGCGCCCCTGGTTACCTCCAGCGCTTCGCCGGAACTGTCCAGCAGCACCTGCTCAAAATCCGCCGAGAAGGTAGCCAGGCCGTCAAGAAACACATCCAGCGGATTGTCGGCCGCCGCGTTCACGGCCAGGGAAAGGATTAATCCGCAGATAAACGCAGATAAACGCAGATACAAAGATCGAAAAAAAACAGGAATCACCACGAAATCAACGAGTTAATAAAAATAATCTGCGGTAATCTGCGTCATCTGCGGACTAATCAATCCACCGGCGGTGGAGGCCCCGCCAGGATTTCCCGGCTGCCGTTGGCTTCCAGCGGACCGACCAGGCCGCTGGCTTCCATCTCCTCGACGATCCTGGCGGCGCGGTTATAACCGATCTTGAGCCTGCGCTGGATATAGGAAATGGACGTCTTGCGGGTTTCCGTCACGATCCGGACGGCCTCGTCATAAAGCGGGTCGACATCATCAGAGACAGGCTCCAGGCCTGGAATGGGCGCTACGTCACCGCCACCCTGGTCCAGGGTGATGTCATTCATGTAGTTCGGGCCGCCTCGACTCTTGATGTTTTCAACGACCTTGTGCACCTCATGGTCATCGACAAAGGCGCCGTGCACGCGTATCGGCACGCTGGTGCCGGGCGGCAGGAACAGCATATCCCCGTTCCCGAGCAGGTTTTCGGCGCCCATTTGATCCAGGATGGTGCGCGAATCCACCTTGGAAGACACCTGGAATGCAATCCGGCAGGGGATATTGGCCTTTATCAGGCCCGTGATAACATCCACGGACGGGCGCTGCGTGGCCAGGATCAGGTGGACGCCCGAGGCCCGGGCCTTCTGCGCCAGCCTGGCAATCAGTTCCTCCACCTTCTTTCCCACCGTCATCATCATGTCCGCCAGTTCGTCGATGAGGATGACGATATAGGGCAGTTCTTCCAGTGCCGGGGCTTCATCTTCGTCGTCGACGGGCGTATGGAACGGATCCGTCAACGGCTGGCGGCGGCTTGCCGCTTCATTGATCTTCTTGTTATAGCCGTTGATATTGCGCACACCCAGCGTCGCCATCAACCGGTAACGGCGTTCCATCTCGGACACACACCAGCGCAGGGCGTTTGCCGCTTCCTTCATATCCGTGACCACCGGCGTCAATAAATGGGGGATGCCCTCGTACACGGACAATTCGAGCATCTTCGGGTCGATCATGATCAGGCGGATTTTTTTCGGGGGAGACTTGTACAGCAGGCTCAGGATCATAGCATTGATGGCAACGGACTTGCCCGACCCCGTGGTGCCGGCAACCAGCAGGTGCGGCATGCGGCTGAGGTCCATGACCACAGGATGGCCGCTGATGTCCTTACCCAGACCCAGCACCGTAGTCGAATGGAGTTCTTCATACTCCTTGGAACTCAGTATCTCGCTCAGGGTGACCAGTTCACGGCTGGTGTTGGGTATTTCCAGCCCGATGACGGATTTGCCCGGGATTACGTCGACGACCCGCACGCTGACCACCGACAGCGACCTTGCCAGGTCCTTGGACAGGTTGCTGATCTGGCTGCCCTTCACTCCCGGCGCCGGTTGCAGTTCGAACCGGGTAATCACGGGACCCGGGTTGACCGCCACAACGTCCACCTGGATATTGAAATCCAGCAGCTTGAGTTCCACCTGGCGCGACATGGCTTCGAGAGTCGCTTCCGAATACCTGCCCTGGGAAGGCGTGGGCTGGTCCAGCAGGTTCAGTGGCGGCAATGCCGATTCAGCCGGCATCTCGAACAGGGGTTCCTGTCGCTCCGCTTCTGCACGGGCGCTGGTTTCCACCTTGCTGATGACCGGTTCGATGCGCGGCGGGGGCCTGTCCCTGACTTTTTTCTGCTGGGTGCGGACC
>VYCZ01000036.1 GCA_009843675.1 Gammaproteobacteria bacterium
GATCAACATAGCCTTTACCACCTTGATCATCGTCGAACTGTTCGATTCGATCATTGTCGCCGGAGAAATAATGACGTTGACCCCCGATGATTTCCTGCAATTGCTCAGCTATGCGGGACTTCTGGTGGTGGCGGTGTATGCGATGTTCAGGACCGACCGGGTGGTAAGTGACCTGAGCCGGGGAGGCGTCAGCGCGTCGGGGGCGATCAACCAGGCCGCCTCCATGCTGTCCACGAGACTGGTGAGATGACTCCATGGAAATGACCGCTAAGACAATTGGCGCCGTGCCGGACGGGTTGGCTGCACACCTCAACCCGGACAATATCCCGGGCCTGGTGGTGACCAACAACAGGCTGCTGGCCGGCAACCTGGTGCTGTTGCTGGCGTTCATCTGTGCACTGGCCTACGGCATTGCCGTGACTGTCATGGCAAAGAATAATGAAAAACTGATTTACGTGAAGCTGGCGCCGGACGGTACCTGGTTTATCGACACCCGGTTCGCGCACAAGGACGAGACGGACTTCTTCCCGGCCACCATCGATCACATGTTGAGCAACTATGTCACTCGCCGGTTCCGGGAGGACCCCGCCACCGTAAGGAACGACTACGGCTTTGCGCTGGTCCTGATGGACCAGGCACTGGCGCGACATTTCAAATCTCCCTCCGGTTTTGACGCCGCGGGCAGAGCGGCCAGGATCAGGGCCTGTTCGGGTTGCGATACCAGGGAGGTGGAAGTCAGGAATATCTACCACTTCGACATGGACCGCCTGGCCGGCGGCAATCCCGATGACGCCAGCTACCGGACCAACGTATACATCAACGAAATCCTGCGCTCGGCCGCGGACCACAGCGTACTGGAAACCAGGAGGACCATCGTCACACTGCGCTGGCGTCTCACACCCAGAGCGGCCCTCTCCAGGGACAGGAACGTGCTGATGGCAAACCCGATCGGCCTGAAAATTATCGAGGAGAAAGTGCTGAATGACCCAGCTTGACCCACCTGTTGCACATAAAGCGTCCTGCGCGGGAATGACGAACCATGATGCGGCATTATTTATGTCGTTACGTGTAATTCCGTCTCCGGTCAGGGTGTTGATTGTACTGCTCATGGTTTTCTCGATGAGCATTCACGCCGAAGGCGAGCAGTGCCGCCTGGTCAACCATGAGCCACATAAATACGTCCGCATCAAGTCCAGGCTGCACCACGGCACCCACATCGAGTTGCCGGAAATCCTGATAGCCAGGCCGGTCACCGGAAACCGCGACCTGTGGGACGTTGAAGGCGAAAACCGGCATATTTTCGTCAAGCCCAACGATGCCGGGACAAAGGAAGGCGGCAGCACCACCATCACCGCGGTATCCCGGAGCAATCGCGCCTACCATTTTCTGGTGGAACGCTCGGATGATGAGTTTGACCTGTGTGTGGTCATTACCCATGACGGCGAGTTCCTGCCGGAAGGGGCGTTCTCCGGCTTTGCACGGCGCGCCGATGAGCACACGGCGTTGTACCGGGAGCAACTCGACGCGCTGCAACTGCGCCTTGACGAAGAACAACAGAGCGCGGCAGACAGGGTGAGCGCGGCGCTGGATGAGTACCGGATGCAACTGTTCACCGGCTACCAGTGGAAGGGCGGGCGCCCGCCTTACGGGAAAAATCTGGTCAGTGATGTCTACGATGACGGGCGTTTCACCTATATCCGGGTGCGCCACAACCTGGAGGGCGCCATGTCGCTATTTGCCGACAACAACGGCAAGGAACAGTTCATCGAGTACCGCTACGACGAAAACAGGCGCATGTACATCGTGACCGGCATTTTCAACCGTATCCATATGAAGGCTGACGCCAGGACGCAGATCGTTATCACCCGTCATAGCGACCACCGCGGACAACGGGACCTGTAAACCATGACAACAAACATGAATGAGACAAATCAGGTCGAGGAGCAGCCGGCAACCTACAACCGGAACTTCCAGTTCATGCTGATCGGCGGACGGGTGTTCGCTGTCGTGGTGATGGTGTATGCGTCCCTGTTCCGGTCGGGACCGGGAGACAGGCAGATAGAAGAACAGGTGCAACGGGAGATCAGGAGACAGGCGCTCTCAAACCCTGAACAGGAGTTCCGCGAGCAGATCAAAAGCCAGGAACAGCGCCTTCAGAAACAAAGAGAGCAGGACCTGTCCGAACAACGGGAATATATCGATGAGAAGACCGATGAACTGTTGCATAACAATGAACAGGTGTTGCAGGAATTACTGAGCGGTACGAAATCGATGCTCGAATCATGGGATGAGAATGAAACCGTTCGCGTGCGCCAATCGCGCCAGGCGGATTTCAATTTCGAGATTTTTAGCGCCGCGCCCGAGCCCGATGGCGGGTTCCTGCAACGGGAACGGACAATCCTGACGGAGTTGCGCCAGGGGGTTGAAGCAGAGCAACAACCGGCCCTCTCTGCGGCCGGTTATACCCCCGCAACTGGCATTTCCGCGGACTACCCTATCTTGCAGGACCCGCTGGAGGATCCAGCGGCCGGTGATGATGCCTCGCAGGAAAACGCGCGTCTATTCAACCTGGCGGGCTATCCGGAATCGGATCTATCCCGGCCTCCCGGCACAAGCTACGCGCTGCTGTCCATCGGTTCTGTGATGCACGCAAAACTGGACCAGAAAATCATATCCGACTACGCCGGCCCCTACCGCTGCCGGATTGAACAGAACGTCATGGACGTTACCCAGAGACATGTATTGATACCGGCCGGGTCCCTGTGTACCGGACAGGTATTGCAGACCGGCTCGGCGCATCCGAACCGCGTTATCAACAACCGGATGGCCCTGTCTGTGCGCTGGATAGTCCGGCCGGACGGCACCAAGATCAAGTTCGCCAGCCAGGCTCTCGACCACGAGGGAATAGGCGCGTTGAAGGGCAGGACCAATTATCATTTCCTGGCCCGCTTCGGCGGCGCAGCGGCGTTTGCCCTGCTATCCAGCGAAACTGCGCGGGCGGATTACAGCAGTGGCGGTTCCGGCGCGACCTTTGAGTCCGACGTGGGTCAGGCCCTGCGCGAGGGTGGCGCCGACCTGGTCGCGCCGTACGCCGGCCTGGTGCCGACGCAGACCCTCGATTACGGCCGCAAGCTGAGGCTGTTCGTTTCCGAGGACATATATGTCAGGCCCTGGCGAGCGGTGTACCAGCGCCTCCTGAGTCAACGTTGATGACACCGCGCGCAACCATACAGAACACGCCGGTACGCCGGATTCCTGCCTGCGCGGTAATGGCGTCCGATGGTGGGCGGCGCGCGTTCCGGCCCGTGGCGCTCCTCGCCTGCCTGTTGCCAGCGCTGTGCGGCGCCTGTTCCTGGGTCCAGGCATTACAGGATAACTTCAGGATGTCTTTCGGCAATGTCCGGACTCAGCCGCTTGCCCTGCCCGTCACCGAGGTGCAGGTGCGAATGGTTTATCCCGACGGGACAAACACCGTGGACCGGGCTGTAAGTTATATGCTGGAACCCCACTCCTACCGCCCGTCCTACCGGGACAGCCATGCTGAACTCATCGCGCAACGCAGTTTCATCGGTAATTTCGACAATGAACCGGTGCCTATGTCTGTGGCGATGGAGCGGCTCATGGGGCGGAACGGGCAAGTCATACTGGACCGGGACAGGAAGCTGTATGCGTTCCGGCTGAGAAATCCCGGCGAGCCCGGCGTTGCCTTTGCCGACCTGGGCGTTGAGACCTTTGGGGCTGCCGCCGGCCCGGCCTCCTGGGAACGGCTGGACCAGCCTGGCCCTACCGCGGACGGGAATATTGCACCTGGCAATTACGCGGCATTGACCGTTGTTGACCCGCCGCCGGGGACAGATTTAAAATCTGTCCCCTATCCAGCGTCCGCCGACGAAACCCCGGCTGCCGACCCGCCGCCCGCAGGCGCTGAAGACAAGGACTTCTGCCGCTCCATTCAATTCAGAAACCGGGCCATGTTGTCCGCAACGGTGCGGGAGTACTTCCTGGGGTGTGGTTTTGACGAGTTTTCCTGGAGGCTCGGCGAGCCCGGGAGGTATGCCGACTACCGGCTGTTGCAGGATATCGACGTGCCCCTGCCCGAACGCCACCTGGACCTGATCGATCTGCTGCGTAGCCGTTTCGGGATCAGGACCCTTATCAATGAAGACAACAGTGTCGAATTCCATGATGAAACCAGCACACTTTAATCTGAAAGCCCGGAATCTCCGTCCCGCGCTCCCTCCTACCGTCATTCCCGCGAATGCGGGAATCCAGTGGGCAACTTATTCCTTATATAAGGAACGTTTACTGACTGGATTCCGGGTCAAGCCCGGAATGACTGACAGGATACACATACTGATTTTGACCACACTTGGTGCTTGCCGGCTGGCGGGCCTGTTGGCCGCGCTGGCCCTGCCGGCCTGTAGTGAAAACATCAGGGAGCGCGAACAGGAAATCAGCGACGCCAGGGAACGCCACCGTCAACTCCTGGAACAGCAGCAAACCGTACGCGCCATCAACACACGCGCCAGGCGGGTTGACGTGCCCCGGGAAAGAGCCTGGCTCTACCGTCCCTTTCGGGCCACTTACCGGAACCAGAGCTTGCGCGAGACCCTGGAACGGCTGACGCCGGGTTATCCGGTCGCGTACGCGCTGCCGGAGAAATACAACCCGCCGGTCAGTTCCACCCCGCTTGCCGTTACCGTGGAGGACCACCTGCAAGCCCTCAGCCTGCAAGCCAACGTGGGGTATGAATTCCGCCAGGGCATCCTGCTGATCACGCCGATGGTCACCAGGGAATATGAAGTTCCACTGTACGGGGGCGGGAACAACATTATCAACGTGAGCAGCAACAACCTGGGCCAGGACCAGAACAAGGCAAGCGGTTATGAAAACAACATCAGCAGCCAGTTGTCCGCGGAGAATGATATTCACCAACTGGTAAATACCGTCCTGGGCATTCGTTACTGTGAACAGGAAAACAGAGAAGATAACGACATTTCAAAGGAGATAGGCACATATACCTGGAATGATCAGGAATGCTACAGCATCAGTTCCACCGGCAACCTGCTTGCCATTACGGCCCGGCCGCAACGCGTTGTCCTGTTCGATGAAGCCTACCGGAAATGGCTGCAAACCGTTACCCGGCAGGCCAATATCAAGATCACCGTGGTGCGCCTGGACGTCACCGACCTGGCGCAACAACACGTGGACCTGTCCGTGGTGCGCAATGCCAGCATCGCCGCCAACCTCAGCAACCTGACGCAGAACCTGAGCGGCGCCCGAATCAATACCGGCGGCGGCGTGTTCAGCCTGAAAATCGACGATCCCGGCAGCCCCTGGAATTCGTCGGAAATCATACTCCGGGCGCTGGCCCAGGTAGGCAATATTTCCATTGACGACAGCAAGGAAATACTGGTCTATAACAACCGCCTGGTGACCATCCGCAACTACCGCGTGCACCGCTACGTTGAGCGCACCAGCATCCAGCAGACCGACGCCGGCGGCACCAGCCTGTCCACGCCCACCGTGGAAATCGGTGAACTGGAAACCGGCCAGGCCATCAACATCCTGCCGACCCTGACCGAAGACCTGATTGCCCTGCACGTCGTCATCAACGAAGCCCAGATCGATGCCATGGACACCTACCAGATCGCCGGCACCTCCGGCGTGCTGCCGATCAGTTCCGGCAACGACAACATCTTTGACGTGAGTATCGAGGACGGCGAGACCGTGCTGCTGGCCTCCACCCACCGGGAAGAGCTGGAAGTGAAAACCGACCGCTCCGGCCTGCTGCCGGTGTGGCCGTTCAACCGCCTGACCGGGAATTCCGCAGCCGGCGGCAAACGCCTGACACAAACACTGTTCCTGATCCAGGGGAGCTTCAGGCCATGATCGAGACCGTCAGCCTGGGCACTCGGGACCTCGACCTGTGCCTCAATGCGGAAAGCCAGACTTTGCCGGAAGAGCGCCGCGGCTGGTGGTACGTCAACAAACGCCTGGGCGCGCTGAAGAAAAAATACTACCTGGAATCCGAGGGTTTCATTTTTTTTGATGAAGGCAGGGCCATCTCCATCGCCGCGCAGATCGTGAAGTGGATTCACACGGACATACGTCCCGGCCGGCATTACATTTTCCTGCCTTTCGACAACACCGTGTACCTGGCGACCATACGGGTACAGGCGGATTATATCCTGGTGGAAAAAGAGGACCTGTTGCCGTTTGAAGAGTGCATCCAACTGATCAAAAACAACCCCCTGGAGTGCCAGGTGGCAGAACTGGGCAAGCTCAGCCATGCCTTCACGCAACACCACATCGCCCTCAAGGACCTGTACATCAATCTTGAGCCGGGCAAGAACAACCCCTACCTGCTGCGGCGCGGCTACAGCTTGCCGGAGCTGGTCCTGCTGACGCTTGCACCCTGCGCCGGCGCAGCGTTGATTTACCTGTTCATGGCAAGCGTGGAGACGCCGAAGATACGGGAAACCATACAGAAGCCACCTCTCCCCAGGCTGGAAAGCGCCCGGCAGATCGACGAAGACCTGGCGGCCCTGGCCGCGCTGCTTACGGATTTCTCGGTATTGCTGGCCTACAACCTGGAGAACATCAGTATCAAAAGGGCCGGGCCGGGATACCACACCAGCGCCACCGGTGGCTATGTTCAATCCTTTTCGCTGGACCGTCTGCACAGCCTCGCGGCGCGCCTGCAAGGCCGGTTTTCCGTACAAAAAAACAAGTGGGGCATGACTTCCTCCCTGTTCCAACCCACCGCGGGAGAAACCGCAGACCCGGTTCCCCTGGCGACCAGTTTCGAAGAATACCGGCAGTTCGCCGGCGCAAACAATGCCCGTTTCACCATTGTCAGCGTCAACCAGAAGCGTAACTCGGCGCAAGGCGTTGTTGAGATCAGTTTTGAGCATCCCACTCCCGCCACCCTGAAACCATGGATTTGGCAATTACAGCAGGCGGCGCTGCACGGCTACCTGCACGAGGACAGCATAAGCGCCGGCAGGAACACCGGGTGGGACAGCATAAGTATCGTCAGCGAAATAACCGGAAACTGATATTAAATACA
>VYCZ01000146.1 GCA_009843675.1 Gammaproteobacteria bacterium
GCTGTGAATACATCCCTGTAAGCTTCGCATCCGCTATCCGTGCGGATGAGAGTCCTGTAAAGCCTGTCCAAACCCGTCAGCAGCATCGGTCAGGGAAGAACAACACTCCCCGCTTTCTCCAGGTCCCTTTTGAAGTCAATCTCACACCAGCGGTGGCCATTGATGCTGCAGGCGCGTACCAGGGACTGTTTGGCAAGCGTATCCACCACGCTCAGGAACCACAAGCGCAGCCCGTCACCCTGTTTCATCTGCCGGTCCAGATGTTCGCGGAACAAGGCCGGCCCATTGCCCCGGAAGTACAACAGGCCGATAGACTCCGCCATGGTGTGCTCATCCGGGAGGGTCTTGCCGACGGCTTTCACCATGGAATCATGCAGTTCGACCCGCATATCGTCATTGTCGTAACTGTCCTTGAAGTCGATAGTGAGGGTGACCGGCGCCGCGGGACTCGCAAGCACCGAGTCAAGCAAGGCCGGTTCGAACAGCGTGTCGCCGTTCAACAGGAGAAAATCGTCATCCATCGCGTGGCGGCCCATCCAGCAGCTAGCCAGGTTGTCGGACACGCCATAGAAGGGATTGAATATGATATCAATCCGGTCCGTGTCGGCGCCGAACCGGTCGTTGATATGCTCCTCAACGAGATCCGAATTAAACCCGGTGATGATGAAACCCCTGCCGATACCGGCCGCGAGCAAAGCCCGTACCTGCCATTCCAGGATGGTTTTGCCGGCCACGGCCAGCATGCACTTGGGGCGAGTTTCGGTCAGGGGCAGCAGTCTTTTTCCCTGCCCGGCGCTCAATATAATAGCGTTGGTCATAACGTTCTTGGTTCTATCGGGTCGATGTCCTTGCGTGAGGTGAGCAGTTTAATGAATTTTGCTATACAATCAAATCAGCGGCCCCTGAAGCCATGGTTGTCAAATGCCTCACATTGAACGCTATATCATACGGGAAGTAATCAGGCCCTTCAGTTTCGTGCTAATCATACTGGTCGCCCTGTTTGCCTGTTTCAGCAGCGCGAGGTACCTGGCTGAAGCCGTGACGGAGACGCTGGGCGTCTACTTCATGGGCATACTGATCCTCCTGAAGACGTTCATCGCCCTGGAGGTCCTGGTCCCGATTGCCCTTTACACGTCAGTCGTTATCGGCCTGGGCCGGCTGCACCGGGACCGGGAAATAGTGGCCCTGAATGCCGCCGGCGCCGGCAATAAACGCATCATCGGTCCCGTAATGGTGGTTTCCATACCAATCGCCCTGGCAGTCGGAGCGTTGTCCCTGTATGGCCGTCCCTGGGCCTACGAGAACAGTTACATACTGGATGCCAGGGCCAAGGCCGAGTTGAACACCGACCGCTTCCAGGCGGGGCGCTTCTACGGCAACGAAGACACCGGCACGGTGATTTACATTGCCGGCAAGGACAGGACGAGCGGCGAGATGTCCAGGGTATTTTACTATACGCGCAAGGGGGAAGTCAGTGAGATTACCGCGGCAGTGAACGCCAGGCAGGACGAGAGCCTGCAGGACGGCAGACTGCGGGTATCACTCGACGACGGACTGGTGTACAGGTTGCAGCGCTATTCCATGGAGGATGAGGTGGCCACCTACGAGAAGCTGATCAGGTTTCATGAAGACCCCGAAGTGAGCATTGGCTACAAGCGCAAGGCCCAGGCGACCCCCGACCTGCTCGAATCCGACATGCCGCAGGATATAGCCGAAGCCCAGTGGCGCCTGTCCAGGCCGCTTGCCACGCTGCTGCTTGCATTGATCGCGATACCCTTGAGCCATTCCTCCCCCAGGCAGGGGAAGAATGAAAGAGTGTTCATGGCCGCATTGATTTTTGCGGTGTATTACAACCTCAGCGGTGTTGCCCAGACTTGGGTGGAACAAGGTGTGATGGACGAGATACCCGGTGTCTGGTGGTTGCACGCGTTGATGGCGCTGGTAGTATCCCTGTACCTGTTCCAGAGATTTTACCGGCGCCTGCTGCAGGGGTTCACCTGAGCATCCCGGTCCGGTCCATGGGCACCATTGAAACATACCTGATGCGCCGGATCAGCGTGGGGCTGTTGATTGCCGCCGCGATCCTGTTGCCGTTGTTCAGCTTTTTCGACCTTATAGACCAGATGGAGGATGTCGGCCAGGCTTTTTATCGCATGCAGGATGCGTTTTACATAGTCCTGTTGTTGCTGCCCAGGCGGTTGATTCAACTGCTCCCCTTTATCGCGCTGATCGGTAACGTGATTGCGCTGGGGCGCCTGGCGCTTAATTCGGAGATCATCGCAATGCGCGCCGCCGGACTCACCCCGGCGAGCATCAGCCTGGCGTCTTTCAAAGTCGGCCTGTGCCTGTTATTACTGATGGGTGTGCTGGAGCAGGTCGTCGCCCCGGAAATGCAGAGCAAGGCCATTGCCCATCGCCTGGAAGCTCTGAACCAGAGCGCGGAACTGGGCGAGGACCTGGGCATCTGGACGCGGGATGAAAACCAGGTATTACGGCTGGGGGAAGCGATCCACGCTTCCCATGTGCAGGACGTGGAAATATTCACCCTGGATGACCAGGGCCTGCTGAGCGGGTATATCCATGCGCAGCACGCCGAGATTATCAGTAATTCGCTATGGCGTCTGCATGATGTCAACGGGAAAGAGTTTGCCGGCGAACGGATAGATACGATATCTCTGGAGCGCATGGCCTGGCGTCCTTTTTTGAGTTCCGAGGAGGTATCCACGCTGACCAGGCCGGCGGAAAGCCTGTCGCCCTCGGAGTTATATCACCACATTCGCTACCTGAAAGAAACCGGGCAGCAGCACGATGAGATTTCGCTGGCCTACTGGCGGAAATTCGGCGCCGGACTGATCATGCTCGCCATGCTGCTGCTGTCGGTCCCGTTCGTGTTCGGTTCGATACAGACGGGCATCGGCTATCGCCTGGTACTGGCAGGCATCACCGGCATCTGCGTTTACCTGCTTGACCAGATCATGTCCAATGCCGGATTATTGCTTGACCTCAACCATGCGCTGGTGGCGTTGACGCCGGGGCTGGCCTTGATGTTCATAGGCAGTCTCTGGCTGCAAAAAGTATCTTAGGGTGTCCTGGGGACTGGAAATACCTGGCCGGCTACATTTGGATCTAATTCCGCAAGCGGGTGTCCAGGTGGTCTGCCAGGCGTAGCGACAGCGCCATGATCGTCAGGGTCGGGTTGGCCCAGCCACTGGTGGGAAACACCGAGCTGCCCGCCACGTACAGGTTCCGGTAGTTGTGCACCCTGCTGTCAGCGTCGACTACCCCTGTTCTGGGATCAGCGCTCATGCGCGTCGTTCCCATGTGGTGGTAGCCGCCGATAGGATGAGGGCCCACACCCAGGTCGACGGGCCACTCCAACGCCGGTTCGTCCAGCCAGCCACTTTTCTTCAACTCGCCCATTCCGAGGCGTTCAAACTCCGATCCCAGCGTATCGGTGAGTACCGTGACCGTATTTTTGTCCTGGGAAGACAGTTGCCAGTCCAGCTCCGGACATGGCAGTCCCAGGATGTCCTTACGGTTCGACAAACGGACCCGGCTGTGCGGATTCGGCGCCTGTTCGGCGCGCACAATCAGGGTAAGCCCGGTGATGCCCAGGGCCGAGAGCGCATGTTCCACGGTGGGTCGCAGGTTGCGGTCAAACCACCTTTTGAGTCCGCGGTAGGTATAGTAGATGCGCCGGCCTCTGCGGTCAGGCGCCAGTTCGTGCCTCAGGTGCTCATAGATTCTTTTACCGGTGGAGATACCCCGGCTGGGATCTCTCTGCAACTTGAATGTCAGCGCGCAATTGAGTATCTCCTTCTCTCTCTGCAGGGAGGCTGTCGGGAGCAGCGCCGGCGCTACGGCAATGTTGTCTGCAAGATACCTCTTGCGCATCCCATCCCACAACGCATAGCTCCGGTTACCGTCCAGGCGGCCGGCGCGGCAATGCGGATGTTCCATGAAGTAACGGCCAACCTGGTCGAAGCCGTTGCCGATGCCGTTCACCTCGACGTCGCGTGAACTGAGCAGGAGCCGGGGATTTTCAATGCCTCCGCAGGCAAGGACGTAGTACGCGGCGCTGACCTTGCCCTGCCTGCCGTCCAGCGTGCTGATCCTGATACCTGTCACGCTGCGCGCATCCGGGCCGGCCTGGATATGCACCGCGTTGGCGTGCAGGACAACCTCTACGTTTTCGGAGCGGACCAGATCTTCACAGTGCCTGAGGGCGAACGGTTCTTCACGCTTGTCAAACCGCCAGAAACGCGTCGTGAACAGTTTTTCATCGAAGGGCGGCCTCGATGCACCGATTTCGCGCCAGAGCCGTTCATCATACCCATAGCTGCCCAGGCGCAGTATTTCGTGTGCGCCGCGGTAGTAGCCGGCCAGCGCCTCTGCGCCGAACGGCCAGCCGCTGTGCGCCACCCACTCGCGCCGTTCAAAGTCTATATCGTCAAGCTGCCCGCAGCGTCCTCCCCAGATATGGATCGTTCCGCCGAAGAATCTCAGGCGGGTGTTTTCGAGCGGATAATAGGTCATACCGACGCTGGCGCCCGTATACAACGACTGGGCGTCCTGCTCGAAATCCTCGCCGCCGGATTCGAGCAAACACACCGCGTGCCCGTGTTTTGCCAGTTTTCGCGCCAGCGTGATACCGGCAGGGCCGGCGCCCACAATACAGACATCAGCACGCAAGTGCTGACCGTCAGTCATCTCCAGAAAATCACTCAGCAAGTGGGCACATCCTCCATCCGTCAAGTATCTCCCCGGATAACCAGTTCCCTGTCCATGGTCTGTTCGAATTGCTGCGTTTCCCCGTCAAGGATGAGCGACCTGACACGGGTGCGCCAGCCTTCCGGCGCCTGGTTTACCTCGTAGATGTTATAGCCGGGGGATTTCGCCGGGTTGCCGTAGCTGGCAGAGGCGGAGGGCACGCCGAATACCGGGATGCGGCGGGCGCCGGCCTGCAGCATTGCGTGCATCCGGCGGTGGCCGTGGCCGTGGATGATCAGTTCTGCGCCGGGTCCGGCCAGGGTCGACAACAGTTGGTCCGCATCGGACAGGCCGCGCCTGACGCTCATGGAGTGCGGGCTGTGGTGCAGGACCACGATGCGGTACAGGCCCCGCTGCGCGGCCGTTTCAAGCAGCCGGCCGAGGCGCCGTAATTGCTCCCCGCCCAGCCTGCCGCTGGCGAAGAAGGGGGGTGTGGGTACGGCGGTCGTGAGGCCGATAATCGCTACCGGGCCGCGCACCCGCAGGTAAGGAAAGCCCGGCGCGTGGTCCCGTTCACCGGGGTCGCTTTGCATCCAGGCGCGCCAGCGTCCCGTGGTGTCGGCAATGTCGGTGTTTATGTAACGGTCATGATTCCCCGGCACAATTGAGATATAATCCGGCGCGCCGGCGCTGTTTAACCAGTTTTCGGCTTCCCGGCATTCGTTTGCGGTGCCGAGGTGAGTGAAATCCCCGCTGATGACCAGGTGGTCGGGTTGCCGGCCTGACAGGTCGGCAAGCGTGCGGGCCAGGACCTCCCGGCTGTGGGACCGGCGCCGTTTCACCCGCCAGGAGAGGTAGCCGAGAATGCGTTTATTGAGTAATTCACGCCATGTAATATGGCGCAGTGAGGTCAGGTGCGGGTCCGAAAGGTGCGCTATGGTCAGACCGGATTTCATTGGCGTCAATTCAGGAGATATTGTTGGGATTCCTTAACCTGGAGAATACACAGGGTATCACGAATCGTCATGTCCGGATCATCGGCGACAGTCCGGTGGATATATGGGGACTGGGCGGCCGCACGAGATTGACCCGCATGCTGGAGGGCATGGAAGGCGTGACCGTCGTCACGGACGAGGCGCCGGCCCCTCCCGGAACGGTGGTAGTGTGCCTCCGGGGCGACTACCTGTACCACGGCCGGTTATTGCGGGCGGTCCTGGAACTTGACGATGATTTTGCACTATACGAACGGAACAGCGGTGCGGTTATCGCGGTGCGGACCGGAGTTTACGACGCCGGGATATTCGAAGCCGGGCATGAAGCTGAATGGCCGCGCAGGATTGAACCCGACGACCTGGTTAACCCCTATGATAACAGGCTGAAAAAATACGAGCCGGCCAGGGCCTGGCAGATACGCGCCGATAACCGGGATGAACTTGAGCAGGAGTTGTTCAGCAGTTCCTATAAAGGCGTAACCGACCTGGTCACCAAGTGGGTGTGGCCGGTCCCGGCACGGTGGGCGACAAAAGTCTGCGCCCGGCTCGGCATCAGGCCGAATCACGTTACCGGGTTCAGCGTGGTGCTGGCGGTGCTGGCAGGCGCGGCTTTCTGGTACGGCCATTTCGCTACCGGCCTGGCGCTGGGATGGTTCATGACCTTTCTTGATACCGTGGACGGCAAGCTGGCCAGGGTGACGCTCACCTCGAGCCGTTTCGGCGACCTGCTGGACCATTCCCTGGATCTTGTCCATCCGCCTCTCTGGTATATCGCCTGGGGGGTGGGCGCAGGCGCCGGTTCACTCCCCCTGGCGTTGATGCCGCTGGCTGCGGTCATGCTGGCAGGGTATATCGGCGGGCGCCTGTGCGAGGGGGCATTTCAGCTATGGATCGCGGAATTTTCCATCTTCCTGTGGCGGCCTGCCGATTCCCTGAACCGTTTGATCACCGCCCGGCGCAACCCCAACCTGATTGTTTTGACCGCCGGCCTGCTTGCCGGGCAGCCTGCCGCAGCCCTGGTGACAGTGATCGCCTGGCACGTCCTGTCCACCCTGTTCCTGGCGGCCAGGCTGGCCACGGCATGGAAGGTGAAGAGCGAGCGGGGACCGCTTGAGCCCTGGCTTGCGACCGTCAACCTCCCCGCCGCGGGCGGGGCGGCGAACTGCAACAGGCTGGCGTTGAAAATTTTTACCTGAATGGCCAGCCCGCATATCTCACCAAAGGCATTGGTCGACCGTATCGCGCAGCAATGCGCAAGCGACGTGCCTGAATCCTGCGAGTTGATAACCGCGGCATTGAAGGAAAGCTACGGCGACGCCCTGCAGGGCATCCTGTTTTACGGTTCCTGTTCCAGGGGCGAATCCATGGA
>VYCZ01000024.1 GCA_009843675.1 Gammaproteobacteria bacterium
TACGTCCATGTACGCTCCCTTCCAGCCATCCATGGCTTCCAGAGGGTCTTGAAAATGCCATCCCAACCTGTGGCGGAGACCATACACTGTTGATAGCAAATGTCACAGAAGCTGATTAAAGAACTAGAAGGTGAACTGGGTACGGACGCGGTCATGTCCGGTGCCGGCTACGCGCGCGCCGGCACGACGCCGGTCGGCGTGGCATTGCCGAAAGACATCGAGCAGTTGCGCGCGATCCTGTCCATTGCCTCTGAGAACAATGTATCGTTGTGGGTCCTGCCCAATTCAGCCGCGAACGGGGGCATAGCCGGGCCGGCAACGGACAAGGATATCCTGGTCATAGACCAGTCCCGCATGAACAGCATCGTGGAAGTCAACGCCAAAGGCGCCTACGCCCTGGTGGAACCGGGTGTCAGTTATATGCAACTCAGTGGCTACCTGGAGGAAAACAACACCGGCCTGTGGGTGGACTGTGACAGGAACGGGCTGAATTCGGTCTCCGGCAGCGTTTCCGCAAGAGAGTTCGGCTATACCGCCTACGGGGACCACACCATGATGCAGTGTGGCATGGAAATCATGCTGGCAGACGGTGAACTGGTGCGCCTGGGTATGGGGGCCATGCCGAAGAGCAATACCTGGCAACTGGCAAAATACGCTTATGGCCCTTACCTGGACGGCCTGTTCACGCAGTCGGGACTGGGCATCGTAACCAAAATGGGCGTATGGCTGATGCCGGCGCCGCCGGCCTACCAGCCTTTCGCGGTCACCCTGAAGGGCGACAGCGATCTCGCCCAGGCCGTCGAGATTTTGCGCTCTTTCAAGGTCAACGTAATCATTCCCAACACGGTCGTAATCAGCAACACGGTACTGGACGCAGCCCCTTTTGCGTCACGGGATGATTTTGCCGACGGCATGGAGGTCGATACCGGGCGCCTGGCTGCCTGGCATGGCCTGGGCCAGTGGACCCTGTATGGGGCACTGTATAACACACCACCGAACGTCGATGTGCTGTGGCCCATGGTACGCGGCGCGTTCGCTGGAATCGAGGGCGCTACGGTGCTCGACCTGAAAACCCAGGCGGCCAACCCGGTACTGTCCGGCAGGGAGGCAATGATGCGCGGAAGGCCCTCGAAGGAATTCAATAACCTGGGCAACTGGTCCGGTGACGCTTACCTGTATGCCGGGTTTGTTTCCCCTGTTGACGGGCGGCAGGTATTAAAGATGAATAAACTCGTGCGTGATACGGTGCGCGCAAGTGGCTTCGATTACCTGACGGAATACGCGGTTGGCTGGCGCTCCATTATCCAGCGGGTGTACCTGCCGTATCAGCCCGGGTCCGAACCCAGAGCTGCCGCGTGTCTTGGTGAGTTGGTCGAATCGATGGCGGAGCGGGGCCACGGTGTGAGCCATATCAGCGCCGGCTACCTGGACAAGGCCCTGGCAAGCTATGACAACTCCGGCATGGCCGAACTGCGCAGCAGGCTCAAGCAGGCCCTGGATCCCGGCAACCTGTTTGCGTGACGGGGGGCAATCCCCGGTGTAACGGCCTGAGCAAGGAAGCTTAAAACTTTGTCCCACCTTCCATCGGAACGATCCCGACCTGGGTCCGGTACTGCTCCCAGTACGCGCCCATCCGCTCGACCAGTTCGGGGTATTGCGCGACTAAATCGGTCTGCTCTGCAGGGTCCGTCTCCAGGTTGTAGAGTTGCCATTCGCCGGTTCCCCATGGCGGTTCCATCAGCAGCAATTTCCAATCATCCTCGATGACCGCCCGGCGATCGAATATTTCCCATGCCATCCGGTCATCCTGTCCGTGCACCCTCTCTGCCTTCCCGGTCAGCATCGCCAGCATGGACTTGCCTTCCAGGGGATATACGGGTCTGCCCTGGTAACTTGTTCCGGGGTGAGTCGCCCCTGCCAGTTCCAGCAATGTGGGCATGACGTCGAGGACGGAAACGAATTTACGGTTGATTGTGCCTGGTTCGATATGGCCCGGGAAACTCGCTATCGCCGGTACCTGTATGCCTCCCTGGGAAGTGTAACCTTTATAGGCCCGGAACGGACCGGTGCTCACCCGGCCCCAGTTCTGCCCGTAGAACACGTAGGAATTCGCTTTGCCCAGGTTCTCGTAACTGTTGTCGCAGCATAATTCCATCCAGTCGCCGAAGACGGGCCAGTTATCCAGGGGCGCAGACTCGGCGCCGTTGTCCGACATGAAAAAGACAAAGGTGTTCTCCAGTTTTCCGGATTGCTCCAGGAAGTCGAACAAGCGGCCGATGTGAATATCCATGTCCTCGACCATGGCGGCGTAGATCTCCATGATGCGCGCCTCGGTCTTCTTCTGCGCTTCATCGAGTTCGTTCCAGGCCGGCTCGCCCGGAAGGCGGGGGGCAATCTCCACCCCGTCCCTGAGCAATCCCGCGGCTGTCAAGCGATTGAGCCGGCGTTCATGGATAACGTCATACCCCTCGTCGTAGTTGCCTGTTTGCCTGGCGATGGATGCGTCCGGGGCCTGCAGGGGCCAATGGGGGGCGCTATAGGCGAGGTAGGCAAAAAACGGTCTGTCATCGTCTTTGCCGGCGTCGATATAGCGCATGAGTTCGCTGGTGTAGAACTCCGTCGAATAAAATTTCTCCGGCAATGCAACAGGTTCGCCGTCCCGGCGGTATTCCGCGACCCGGTCGTCCATGCCGAGGCCCAAGTCATCGAAGTGTCCGCCGCCGCCGTGGGTCAGCACGAACGACTTATCGAACCCGCGGGCTGCAGGACTGTGCTCCCGTTCCCTGCCCAGGTGCCATTTGCCGGTCATATAGGTATGGTAGCCGGCGTCACGTAACAGGGTTGCCAGGGAGACCACCCGGTCGTTCAGGTAGCCCTCATAACCCGGTTTCCCCGCCTGGCTGGGCGCCATGGTCTCGTACATGTTGCCCAGGCCGGCCAGGTGGTGGTCCGCGCCTGACAGGAGCATTGCGCGTGTGGGCGAACACAGGGTGGCGCTGTGAAAACGGGTGAACATGACCCCTGAACGGGCCAGGTTATTCAGGGCCGGGGTGTTTATTTCACTGCCGTATACGCCGAGGTCGGTATAACCCAGATCATCCGCGACAATCAGCAGAATATTCGGGCGGGATTCATTACCGTTCGACTGTTCAACCCGGCTGTCGCCACCGCATCCGGCTACCGCCAGAAGGGGCAGCAGCAGTATTGACAGCCGCAGGAATATCCCGGCCGGCCGTAGGCGATTTGTTGTTTGCTTCGTATTATTCAGCAGATTGTTTACCCGCGCCGGTCCAGCGCTTTACGATGCCGGGGTCGATATCGAACAGGTCCAATACCCGGCCGATACTGGCGTTGACTATATCATCGATACTTTGCGGCCGATTGTAGAACGCAGGGATGGGTGGGGCGATAATTGCCCCGAGCAGCGATACGTCGTAAAACAGTTTGCAGTGTCCCGTGTGCAGCGGGGTCTCGCGGGGCATGATCACCAGGCGCCGGCGCTCCTTGAGCACCACGTCGGCGGCCCGCACCAGCAGGTTCTCGGCATAGGAGTGGGTGATTGCGGAGAGAGTGCGCATGGAACAGGGGGCGACTATCATGCCGTCGGTCCTGAAGGAACCGCTGGAGATGTTGGCCGCAATGTCCCTGATGTTGTGCGTCACGTCCGCCAGCGCCTCTATGTCGGCAACGGTGTGATCCGTTTCGATCCCGATATTGAGCTTGGCCGCGTTGGTCATCACCAGGTGGATTTCGATATCCGGCATTTCCGCCAGGACTTCGACCAGGCGGACGCCGTAAGGCAGGCCGCTGGCGCCGGACATGCCGATGATTATGCGTTTCATGGAGGCTCAGGTTTCCGCTTTCACGTTGTTTCTAGAATATTCACAAAAACCGGACAAAATCAAATGCAAAATTTTCCACAAAATGGATGAAGGTATACTATACTTGTTAATTGAGGATAAGTTTTTTGAATTTAACATAACCCAACCATATCGAAGGGGGAGATTTTCGATGGCCGCACAACTTAAAGAAACCTATTACGGCGGTTGCCCGCATGATTGTCCCGATACCTGCTCCATGGTGTTTGAAGTGGAGGACGGCAAACTCACCGGTGTTCACGGAAACCCGGAACATCCCATGACGCGGGGTGGCTTGTGCGTAAAACTCGATGATTACGAGAAACGCCATTACCATCCTGATCGCGTGCTCCATCCGCTGCGCCGGACAGGCCCGAAGGGCAGCAAACAATTCGAGCGCATCTCCTGGGATGAGGCGCTCAACGAAGTGATCAGCCGCTGGAAAGACATCATCGATGAGTATGGCACCCAGGCCATCGCTCCCTACAGCTACCTGGGGCACCAGGGGCTGATACATGGTTTGAATGGCGGAGACGCCTTTTTCAACAGGCTGGGCGCCACGGTGTGTGAGCGCACCTTCTGCGGCGAGGGGTCGGCAACGGCCTGGGTATTGACCAACGGTCCCACCAGCGGCGTTGACCCGGAAAGTTTCGCCCATTCCAAGTACATTATTCTATGGGGTTGCAACAGCGTCAGCACCAACCTGCACGCCTGGCATTTTGTCAAGGATGCCAAAGACAGAGGCGCCAAACTGATTGTGATTGACCCGTACCGCTCGCGCACCGCGCGGCAGGCCGACTGGCATGTCACTATTCGTCCCGGCACCGACGGCGCGCTGGCTATGGCGATGATCCATACCATTATAGAAGAGAACCTGGTTGACCAGGATTACGTGGACAACTATACCGTCGGCTTCAAGGAACTGGCGGAGCGTGCCAGCACGCGCACCCCTGAGTGGGCTGCTGAGATTACCGGCATCCCTGCCGATGATATCCGCACCCTGGCGCGAGAATATGCGGCCAACAACCCGGCCGCCATTCGCATCGGCGTTGCCGTGGAGAGAAACTGGGGTGGCGGCCAGGCCATACGCGCCATCAGTTGCCTGCCGTCGCTGACCGGCGCCTGGCGCGAAGTGGGAGGCGGTATTTACCAGATGACGTTCTGGGAACATCCCTACAAACTGGACGTGATATCGCAGCCTCAGCTTATTCCGGAAGGCACGCGGGTCATCAATAACCTGCAGATCGGCCGGGCGCTGACCGGCGAGATGGAACTGGACCCGCCCATCATGTCGCTGATGTGCTGGAACTCCAACCCGGTCACCCAGGCGCCTGAGGCGGACAAGATCATCAAGGGACTGGAGCGTGAGGACCTGTTCATGGTGTCTGCCGAGCATTTTATTTCCGATACCGCGGCCTATGCGGATATCGTGCTGCCGGCTGCCATGGGTGCGGAGATGGAGGACATCATCCTGTCCTGGGGGCACAACTATCTCACCTACAATACCAAGTGCGCCGATCTGCCCGGCGAGGTGTTGTCCAACAACGAGATATTCAACCGTTTGGCTGCGCGCATGGGCTTCGAGGAAGACCGCTTCAAGTGGTCCGACAGCGAGTGTCTGGAACATTTTGTTGACTGGGATTCGCCGGCCTGTGAGGGCCTCAGCGTGGATTACCTGCGCGAGAACGGGTATGCGCGCATCAAGATAGGGGAACCCCATGAGCGTGCGCCCCACAAGGAAGGCAATTTCCCCACACCCTCCGGCAAGTGCGAGTTTTTCTCGGAGACTGCAGCCAACGGCAATTTTATCATTGCACCGTTCCGGCAGATGTACGAGGACATGCAGCCCGGCAACAGCGAACCGCTGGACAGCCTGCCGGATTATGTGCCGTCGAAAGAATCGCCGCAGACCAACCCGGAACTGGCAGGGAAATACCCATTGAATATCATCGCTCCGAAGAGCCATGGTTTCCTGAATTCCTGTTATGCCAACATGGATAACAAGATCAAGAGACAGGGCGAGCAGTTCGTGATGCTCAGTGAAGCGGATGCCGGGGAGCGGGGTATCAGTGAAGGCGACCCTGTACGCGTCTTCAATGACCGGGGTGCGTTCGAGGTGGTTGCCAAGGTCACCGACGATGTCAACCCGGGCCTGGTAGTGTCATCCCTGGGCTACTGGCGGCAACTGAACAACGGTACCGCCAACGTCGTATCGTCCGCGGACTTTGCCGACATGGGGCACGCCCCCAGGGTGTTTGACAGCCTGGTGCAGGTCGAGCGCATCGCCTGAGCGAAACCGAAACCGGGGACAGAATTCAATTCTGTCCCCTTTTCCCTTCTGACTTGAAACCGGGGACAGAATTGAATTCTGTCCCCTTTTCATGCGCAGACAAATCCCCGAAATTGTCCTGATGCTGCCGGTGCTCTCCGCCGGTGCTATCCCTGCTGTTGTCTGGAGTCAACAGACGCAGCAGGAAGCACTGGAAGAAGTGGTGGTCACAGGTTCCCGAATCGCCGCCGCCGACCCTAACCTGGTAACGTCCAGCCCGGTAACCATGGTCACGTCGGAAGAGTTGGGTTTTCGCGGCATCAACCGCGTGGAGGACCTGATCAACGACCTGCCGTCGATTGTGCCGGAGTTGACTGCCAATGAATCCAACGGCGCCACCGGGTCGGCGACGATCGACCTGCGCGGCCTGTCTTCGGAGCGCACCCTGGTCCTGACCAACGGGCACCGGATGGGGTTCGGCAACGTATTCGCGCTTGCCCCGGACATTAACCAGGTACCCGGCGCGCTGATCGAACGGGTTGAGGTCCTGACCGGCGGCGCATCCGCGACCTACGGTTCCGACGCCATCTCGGGGGTCGTCAACTTCATCATGAAAAAGGACTTTGAAGGCATCCAGGTCGACTACCAGTATGCGGGCTATCATCACGATTCAGGTAACGAGGCCGTTCAATCCGCCGTTGCCGACAGCGGTTTTGAGCAGGCCCCGGACAGCGTCTTTGACGGCAGCGGCCACGATGTGAACATTATCTTCGGCATCGACACGCCCGGTCGCAGGGGCAATATCACCGGGTATCTCGGATACCGGGAGACCAATGCGCTGACCCAGTCCGAACGCGATTTCAGCGCCTGTACCTTGAGTGGGAGAGGCGGGGGCGACACCTGCGCCGGGTCCGCCACGATACCGACC
>VYCZ01000399.1 GCA_009843675.1 Gammaproteobacteria bacterium
GGCCTGGGGGTTTGCATCTGCGGATAGTGATTACGATGTGCGCTTTATCTATTCACATCCGCGGGAGTGGTACCTCAGCATAGACCTCGAACACAAGCGGGACGTTATCGAAGTACCGATTAACGATAAACTGGATATAAGCGGCTGGGACTTGCGTAAGGCGTTGAAGTTGTATCGAAAGTCTAATCCGGCTCTCCTGGAGTGGCTTGGTTCGCCGATCGTCTATCGGGAACAGGGTTCACTTGCTGCTCGTCTCAGAGAATTGTCGTCGGCTTCCATTTCTCTCGTGAAGTGCCGTTATCACTATATGCATATGGCACGAGGCAATTTTCGGGACTACCTGAAAGGTCCCGAAGTCCGTTTGAAGAAGTACCTTTATGTTCTGCGCCCTCTCCTGGCCGTGAACTGGATCGATGCCGGATACGGTATAGTGCCCACTGAGTTCGGGAAACTGGTTGATGCGATTGTCCAAGAGAATGAACTCAGGCGCGCTATTTATGATTTACTCGAAGCCAAAAAGCAGGGTTTTGAGCAGTCAGTCGGCCCGCGTATTGAACCCATCAGCAGGTATATAGAAAGCGAAATGGAGCGGCTGATTACAACAACACCGGAGAGTGCCAAAAGTACGGGCGACCCATGCAAGCTCAACGAACTTTTCCGCGCAATACTCTCTGAGTGAGGAGGACCAGTTATGTACAGCTACTCCTTTACGCTGGTTGTCGACGGCCCGGACATACAGGAAGATGCAATTATCGATGCCCTCTTTGAGAATGGCTGTGATGATGGGACAGTTGGTCGATCAGACGGGATTCAATTCATCATATTCGATCGCGAAGCAGCGAGTTTTGCTGAGGCAGTACAGTCAGCTATCGACGACATTGAGCGTACTCTTGAACTGAAGACAGTCCATCAAGTAAATTAATCCAACTCTCAGCAGGCCGTCAGTCCGCCGTCCAACACGATTGACGCCCCGTTCATAAAGCTGTTCTGGTCCGAGCACAGCCACAGGATGGCATCTACCACCTCTTCAGGTTGCGCCATGCGTTTTAATGGTATGCGATCGGTCATGCGGCTCTCCATTCCTTCATCACCTGCGCGCAGCATTTCGGCAACCAGCGGGGTAGGCGAATAACCGGGACATAGCGCATTGACGCGCACGCCCTGCCTGCCGTACTCCACTGCTGCCGTACGGGTCAGGCCGACGACGCCATGTTTGCTGGCGCAGTAAGGTCCCAGCATGGGCGCGCCCAGTACCCCTGCTACGGACGCGATATTGAGTATCCTCCCTGCGCCCCGCTTCTGCATCTGCCGTATCTCGCGCTTCATGCACAGGAAAACGCCGGTCAGGTTGACTTCGAGGATCCGGGACCACAGTTCATCATCACAGTCCGCCAGACGACATTGCTCATGGGCTATACCGGCATTGTTGACAGCGACATCAATCCTGCCGAAGCGTTCAATGACCGCGTCGAAAAAGCGGTCTACACGGGTCGCTTTGCTGACATCACAGGGAAAGATGAGATGTTCTCCGCCAAGTTCTTCGGCCAGGCTGTGAAGGGAGGAATCGTTAACATCACATAATGCCAGCTTGTCTCCCTGGCCCGCAAACCGAGCAGCCGCCAGCCGGCCGAAACCGGAACCTGCGCCGGTAAGCAATACAACCCTGCGCGCACCGGTTTCAGGCATTTTCCGCACCATATCCGGCAGCGGGAACAGCGGTCAATATTATCGTCACGGTCAAAATCATCATTACCTGGGGTCGGCGGTTATGCGAATTTGAATTATCAGTGTTTATCAATCCAGTCTACCAGAATAGTAATGCCGGACGCGAAGCTTGCAATTAACTCAAATGAGGTATAGGAAAACGAGCGTTTTATTACAATAATTGGCTGATAAGTATTTTCTTTCCGGGCTTACCAGCTAACAGACGGGGGATTAATCAATGATAGTAAAACCGTACTTCAGGCCGACCGCGATCATACCGGTTATTACCTTGGCTTCGATCCTTTTCACTCACTGGGCATCTGCCGCATTGCTGGAAGAGGTCATAGTCACCGCGCAGAAGCGCCAGCAGGACGCCCAGGACGTGGGTATCTCGATCAGTTCATTCTCCAATGCGCAGATGAGATCGCTGGGCGTGACCGATGCAGCCGATCTGGCCGACCTGACTTCCGGCGTGACGATCAATATGGAGTACGGCACTGCGCCGTTGTTTGCTATACGCGGCGTCAGTGTCAATGACTTCGCGGCAACGACGCCGCCCGCTGCCGCCGTGTACCTGGACGGCGTCTACAAGGCGTCCAATATCAACAGCGGCCCGCAGATGTTTGACATGGAGCGGGTCGAAATCCTGAAGGGACCGCAAGGCACGCTATGGGGCCGCAATACCACCGGCGGCGCGATCAGTATTACCAGCGTCAAACCTTCCCAGGAAAGCGACGGCTTTATCGAGGTCGGATACGGCACCCACGATCACATTCAGGTCGAGGGCGCATTCGGCGCCGGGTTGACGGATAACCTGTCCACCAGGCTGTCGTTCCGTTATATGGAAAGTGACGGCGCTTTCAATTCTGTCACGAACGATGAACACGGCGCCCTGGACAACGTGGCGCTCAGGGGGCAATTTCTGCTTGAGACCGGCAACTTTACCGGCCAGCTCATCGCGCATTATGCGCAGGACAAGGGCGAGATAGAGCCCACGGTCGCATACATCCTGGGAAGCTGCAGCCCGGCAGCCGGTATCGTGACGACCATTGGCGGCGTTCCCGTGGCAGGTGATCCCGAACACCCCTCCTGCGGAAACAGCACCAAGGCCACCAATCCTTTTGACGATACCGTGCAGACAGACTGGGACTCGGATAAAAACAACAAGTTCTACGGTGTGACCGTCAAGTTGGACTGGGATATCGGCAACAATGTGAGTATCCATTCCACCAGCGCCTATGACGGTTTTGAACGTCTTGACGGCCTGGATTTCGAGGGAACGTCCACCATTTACGGGCGCCAGATATACGACCAGGAGTTTGACCAGTTCAGCCAGGAACTACGCCTGGAAGGCCAGTTGGAAAACGGCTTCTGGCTGCTGGGCTATTACTTTGACGACAGTGAGGTCAAGGACCCTGCCAACCTCACGCCGGTCGGCGCGGCTTATGACACAATCCCCCCTGATTTCAATGCCGTGCTGACAGGGGCGCCGCTGCAACCGGGTGATGGCAGCAGCAGTTACTTCGGCGGTTTTCCGTTCGACCTGGAAACCTTCCAGGAGACCACGGTCCATGCTGCTTTCGCGCATGTGGAATATGGTGTCGTTGAAAACCTGAGATTCATCGGCGGTGTGCGCTATGAAGATGAATCGAAGAAGGGCAGACACGCCGACCTGGCCGCGTTACCCGGCGCCGGCCCGGTCAATGACGCGATAGGCGTGGCTTTCGGCGGAAACCGGGCCGAACAGGAAACATCATATGAAGATGTTTCCTGGAAGGTGGGACTGAACTACCTGCCAACCGCTGACATGATGCTCTACGGCACCTACTCGGTAGGCGTCAAGAGCGGCGGCACCGACCAGGCTTTTGCCGGGTTCAACAACCCTCCCTTCGGCAAGGAAACACTCAAGGCGCTGGAAGGCGGTATCAAGTGGGACGTAACGGACAACTTCCGGTTCAATGCCAGCGCCTACTGGTATGACTACGAGGACATGGTGCAGCGGTTTTCCGTTTATATCACCAATGAATTCGGGGACCCGGTCGGCGCCGAGCGTCTGGATAACGTCGAGGCAGCCGACGTGTACGGCCTGGACCTGGAATTGACCTTTGCGCCGGCAGAGGGCCTGGAGTTCCTGGTTACCGCTACCTTCCTCGACACGGAAGTGGATGATAAAGTGGCCAGCGCGGGCATCATAGATAGCGACGGCAGCGGCGGACCGAGCGCAGGCGATACCATCGTGTCCATCGACGGCAATGAACTGCCGTTTGCGCCGGATGTCTCGATAACCGGTGTGGCCCGCTACCTCATGCAACTGGATAATGACTACAGCGTGAGTATGCAGATGAGCGTCAGCCATACCTCCGATCATTTCATTTCCATTGAAAACGTGCCTTTTGAAGAGCAGGATCATACCAAGCTGAGCGCTCATGTGGCATTGATGGGGCCGGGAGACAGATGGTCGCTGTCCGTCACCGGGACAAACCTGACCAACGAGTTTCACGCGATAAACGGGTTCCCGTCGGCGCTGGGCGGCCGCGGTTACTATATCAATACCCCGCGTACCGTGATAGGCAGGTTGAGTTACAACTTTTTCTGACAGGCAACTTCTTTAGCCAAGTAAAAAACCGCCGTTTCAAACGGCGGTTTTTTTGTGTTGCAGCTTAATCACCTGTCACGAACAAGTTCATCGGCTACCTTATTTATAGATTTCCCCGTTAACTCGATAATTTGATCGATATCTGCCGGACTGATGATCAGGGGCGGGGCGAAGCCGAGAATATCCCCATGGGGCATGGCCCTGGCGATCAGGCCGTTTTCCAGACAGGCTGCTGCTACCCGTGGTCCGACCTTCAGGGACGCGTCGAAGCGTTTTTTGCCTGCCTTGTCCGCCACGAACTCCAGCGCTCCAAGCAGGCCTTCGCCACGCGCTTCACCGATCAGGGGATGATCGGAAAAGGCTTCCCGCAGGCGCTGCTGGAAATAAGCGCCGGTCTTCAATGCATTTGCAACGATATTTTCCTGTTTCAGGATATCCAGGTTGGCAATGCCTGCGGCCATGGCCAGGGCATGCGCGGAATAGGTCCAGCCATGACCGATAGGCCCGAACTGTTCGGATCCCTGCTCAAGCACTTCCCAGACCTTGTCGCCGACTATCACGCCGGATAACGGCAGGTAACCGCTGGTGAGTCCCTTGGCGACCGTAATGAGGTCGGGTTCGATGCCGTAGCGTTCACAGCCGAAGTCATGGCCTATGCGGCCGAAGGCGGTGACCACCTCGTCCGCGATCAGCAGGATGTCATACTTTTTGAGCACCGACTGGACGGCAGGCCAGTAACCTTCCGGAGGCGGAATGATGCCGCCGGTGCCCATCACGGGTTCGCCGATGAACGCGGCAACCGTGTCCGGCCCTTCGGCCAGGATCAGTTTTTCCAGCTCCCCAGCGCAGTAGTGTGAGAACTCCTGCTCACTCATGCCCTCCTCAGCGCCGTAATAATAATGCGGCGTCACCGTATGTTTCACCGTGTCCACGGGCAGGTTGAAATGGGCCTGGAACACGGGCAGGCCTGTCAGGCTGTCGGTCATGATGCCGGAACCGTGATAACCGCGCAGGCGCGAGATAATCTTGCGTCGTTGCGGGCGTCCAAGCACGTTGTTGTAGTACCAGACCAGCTTGATCTGGGTTTCATTGGCATCGGAGCCGGACATGCCGTAATAGACCTTGCTCATGCCGTCAGGGGCCATTTCAATAATCCGCCTGGACAGTTCGATCACAACCTCGCTGGAATGGCCCACGTAGGTGTGGTAGTAAGCCAGTTTTTTTGCCTGGGCATAAATCGCATCCGCGATTTCCTTGCGGCCGTAACCGACATTGACACAATACAACCCGGCAAAGGCGTCCAGCAGCTTGTTCCCTTTGATATCCTTGATATGGATACCTTTACCCGTATCCATGATACGAGGTGTGCCCAGGGCGCCGCTGGCATGGGCCTTCAGGTCGGTTGAGGCGTGGAATACCGTTTGCCGGTCCAGTTCCTCCAGGCTCAGGTTGTCATCAAATTGCTTGGGCATACTCGGTTCACCGATTATGAGTCACCAGGATAATTATGTCATTTGCCGCTTGCTTTATACAGCCGGCGCAGGGATGAATTTGGGAACTGACAGCCGGGAACGGGCATTTTGCTGCTTCAGCTATGGACTCCTGCTTCTGGAATGTGGTATAAACCCGCTTCTTGACGCAATACTGCATTTGCGGGCGGACCAGGGAAGCGGCCGTCCGTGTCTTCTTGAGGGTGATGCCCTGGAAATCCCTGTACTGAACAGCAAGCCTGTATAAGTACGTCGCGTTGTTTTCAATAAAGGAAGCCCTGGTCAGCTCAGGGCACTCGAACTAATACAACCTGGAGAAAGACTATGCCCGGTCGAAATTTTTTACACATACCCGGTCCGACGATCGTGCCCCAGCGCATCCGCAATGCCATGGCCATAGAACAGGAGGACATGCGCGCGGCGGATTTCCCGGAGTTCACCCTGCCGCTGTTCAACGACCTGAAAAAGATATTCAAAACGGAGACGGGGCGAATATTCATCTTTCCCTCTTCCGGCACCGGGGCCTGGGAAGCCGCCATCAGCAATACCCTGTCGCCGGGCGACAAGGTGCTGATGTCGCATTTCGGCCAGTTCAGCATGCTGTGGGTGGACATGTGCCGCCGGCACGGCCTGGACGTGAACGCCATTGAGATGGACTGGGGCGAGGGCGTGCCCGTGGAACGCTACGCTGAAATTCTGAAGGCGGATACCAACAAGGAAATCAAGGCCGTATTCGCCACACACAACGAGACCGCGACCGGGGTAAAAAGCGATATTCCCGGTGTTCGTAAAGCCCTGGATGAGGCGGATCACCCGGCCATGTTGTATGTCGATGCGGTGAGTTCCCTGGCCAGCCTCGATTTCCGCATGGATGAATGGGGCGTGGACCTGGCGGTATCCGGCTCCCAGAAAGGCTTCATGCTGCCTACCGGTCTCGGGATTATCGGGGCCAGTGAAAAAGCCCTGGCCGCCCGGGAGAGTGCGGCCCTGCCGCGCACGTATTTCTCCTTCGACGACATGATCGCCGCGAACGACAACGGTTATTTCCCCTACACCCCCAATACCATCTATCTCAGGGGGTTGCGGGAATCCGTCAACATGCTCATGGAGGAAGGCCTGGACAACGTGTTTGCCCGCCATACGCGCATGGCCGTCGCGGTGCGCAAGGCGGTGGCCGCGTGGGGCCTGTCCCTGGTCGCCAGGGACGAGAAATGGTATTCCGATACGGTCAGCGCGGTACGGGTG
>VYCZ01000452.1:0-484 GCA_009843675.1 Gammaproteobacteria bacterium
CTCCTCGCGGATACGCTGGAAGATGAGCACGTTGGCATCCCCCGCCATGCCCACGGTCAGCACAATCCCGGCAATGCCCGGCAGGGTGAGGGTCGCCTGCAACATGGACAGCAGGGCAACGATCAGCACCAGGTTCAGCGCCAGGGCCACGTCCGCGGCCAGGCCGAAAGCCTTGTACCAGAAGGCCATGAAGATAAGCACCAGGACGAACCCGATCTTGACCGACGTGAAACCCTTGTCGATATTGTCCTGGCCGAGACTGGGACCTACCGTGCGCTCCTCGATAATCTCGATGGGCGCCGCCAGGGCGCCGGCGCGCAACAACAGGGCCAGGTTGCGGGATTCCTCGGTGGAATCGAGGCCGGTGATCTGGAAGCGTTTACCCAGTTGTTCCCGGATCGTGGCCACGTTGATCACTTCCTCGATGGTTTCCCGGCGTTTCACCATTTCGCCGTCCTTCTCGACCGTCTCGGTCTTGTTCTCG
>VYCZ01000452.1:494-5899 GCA_009843675.1 Gammaproteobacteria bacterium
ATAAACACCACGGCCATGTTCCTGCCCACCTCTTCGGCGGTGGCGTCGCTGAACCGTTTCGCGCCTTTGCCGTCCAGGGTGATGGAGACGTTGGGGCTGCCGGAGACGGAATCGAAACCGGCCGCGGCGTCGATGATGTAGTCGCCGGTCAACATGATCTGTTTCCTCAACAGTACCGGACTGCCGCCACGGTCATAATACAGCCGGGAACCGGCAGGCACCCGGCCGTCAACGGCGTCCTGCACGGCATGATCCTCGTCGGTCATACGGAATTCCAGGGTTGCGGTAGCGCCCAGGATTTCCTTTGCCCGGGCAGTGTCCTGCACTCCCGGCAATTGCACGACCACGCGCTCCAGTCCCTGTTGTTGGATGATCGGTTCGGCCACGCCCAGTTCGTTCACACGTTTGCGCAAGGTGGTGATGTTCTGCTGCAGGGCCAGGCGCCGGGTCTCCTTTACCGCGTTCTCGCTGAGTCGGGCAAGCAGGGGAAACTCGTCGCTCTCGGACTCGGGTTGCTCCAGTGCCAGGGCGGGAAAATTATCCGCTATCACGAAGATACCCAGCCGGCGCTGTTCGGCATCCCTGAACCTGATGAGCAGGCCGTCATCCCTGCGCCGGGTGATGGTCCGGTAGCGAATCCGCTCGTCCCGCAGTTGCGTCCTGATATCCGAGACGTAACGCTCTTCCGCCTTGGCAACCGCCGCTTCCATATCCACCTGCATGAGGAAATGCACGCCGCCGCGCAAATCCAGACCCAGGAACATGGGTTCGGCGCCCAGCGCGCGCAGCCAGCCCGGCGTCGCCGGGGCCAGGTTAAGGGCCACGGTGTAGGAACGGCCCAGCCCTTCCTTGACCACGTCCTGGGCCTTGAGCTGGGTTCCCTCGTCTGCAAACCTGACCACCAGGCTGCCCTCACCCACGCTGATGTTGCCGTACTCGATGCCCGCCGTGTCCAGGGCGTCTTCCACGGCATACCGGGTGAGTTCGCTGATCTCGCCGCCCCGCGATGCAGAGACCTGCAATGCCGGGTCCTTGCCGTAGATATTGGGCAACGCGAACAGGCAACCGATCGCAATGACAGCGATGATCAGCAGGTATTTCCAGAGAGGGTAACGGTTCATGGACTGCTAACTGAGTTCGTCATTCCTTGCGTAAAGCCGGCCTCAGAGGGTTTTCAGCGTCCCCTTGGGCAGGACCGCGGAAACGGCCTGCTTCTGCACCTTGATCTCAGTGCCTTGGGTAACTTCCAGCACGATGAAATTATCGCCCACTTGGTTGATCTTCCCCAGAACGCCGCCGTTGGTGGCCACTTCATCGCCTTTCGCCAGGTTGCTGACCAGTTGCTTGTGCTCCCTGGCCTGCTTCATCTGCGGCCGGATCAGGAAAAAATAGAAAATGACGAAGAACAGGACCATCATGAACAGAAAGGAACCGCCTCCGCCCTGTCCGCCGCCCTGCGCCCATGCGTTGTTTATGAAGAAATCAATCATCGATCCGGTGCCGTATGAAACGAAGGCGGCATTATATCACAACAGGGAACCTGTTGATTCCTGCAATATGATACAAGGCGTCGCCCAAGGGGCGACTCGATATCAATGAAGACTAGTTCTTCGAGACCCGTATCGCGCAGAACTTGAACTCGGGGATCTTGCCGAAGGGGTCGAGAGCGTCGTTGGTGAGCAGGTTGGCCGCGGCTTCGTGGTAGGTGAACGGCATCATGAACACGCCCTGCTGCATGCCTTCGTCCACGCGGGTGGCGACCGTCAGCGCGCCGCGCCGGGATGCGATGGTCAGCAGGTCGCCCGATTCCATATCCAGCGCGCGCAGGTCCTCCGGATTGGCCAGGACATAAGGCCAGGGCTCGATGGTGTTCAGCACCCGGGAGTGGCGCGTCATGGTGCCGGTGTGCCAGTGCTCCAGTTGCCGTCCCGTCAAGAAGATGAAGGGGTATTCCTCATCGGGCAGTTCGGCCGCCTCGATATAGTCGGCCGCGACAAAACGCCCCTTGCCGTCGTCGGTCGGGAACACGCCGTCCCTGAAGATGACCGGTTCGCCCGGGTCGCCTTCCCTGAGCAGGGGATAGGTGAGTGAATCTTCATCTTCCAGCCGCGCCCAGGTCATGCCCGCCATGCTGGGCACGGCCTGCCTGATCTCCTCGAATACGGCTTCGGGTCCGGTGTAGTCCCATTGCAGGCCGAGGCGGCGGGCCAGTTCCTGGATGATCCAAAGGTCCTGGCGCGACTCGCCGGGCGGGGAGACCGCCCGCCTGCCCAGTTGCACCCGGCGGTCGGTGTTGGTATAGGTGCCGGTCTTCTCCGGGAACGCGGAAGCGGGCAGGATGACGTCGGCGAAGCCGCAGGTTTCGGTGAAGAAGATATCCTGAACCACGAGGTGCTGCAGCCTGGTGAGAGCTTCCCTGGCGTGCTCCAGGTTGGGATCGGACATGGCCGGGTTCTCTCCCATGATGTACATGCCGGTGATATCCCGCGCATGGATGCTGTGCATGATCTCGACCACCGTCTTGCCGGTGTCCGGATCAAGCTCCGTGCTCCAGAATTCCTCGAACCTGTTTCTTGTTTCTGGATCGTTCACCGGCTGGTAATCGGGGTACACCATGGGTATCAGACCCATGTCGGAGGCGCCCTGCACGTTGTTCTGGCCGCGCAGCGGGTGCAGGCCGGTGCCGGGCCGGCCGATCTGTCCGGTCATCAGCGCCAGCGAGATCAGGCAGCGGGCGTTGTCCGTCCCGTGCACGTGCTGCGAAATGCCCATTCCCCAGAAGATGATGGCTGTTTTCGCGGTCGCATACAGGCGCGCCGTTTCCCTGATGGCCTCCGGGGCGATACCGCACAGCGGCGACACTTTTTCGGGGCTGTATTCCCGTACCGTTTCCCGCAGCGCGTCAAATCCGTCGGTATGGGCGTCGATGAATGACTGGTCGTGCAGTCCCTCGTCGATTATCGTGTGCATCATGCCGTTCAGCAGCAGCACATCCGTCCCCGGGCGCAGCTGCAGGAACGCATGTGCGTGCAGGTACATCTCGGAACTGTAAGGCTCTATCACGACCAGTTTGCTGCCGTTCAGGGTGGCGTTCTTCATGAACGTGGCCGCCACCGGGTGATTGTCATTGGGCCGGGCGCCGATCACGATGATGACGTCAGCCTGTGTGCCGTCAGCCACCTGGTTGGAGACCGCGCCGGAGCCGATGGTCTCCAGCAGCGCGGCCACCGAGGAGGCATGGCACAGGCGGGTGCAATGGTCCACGTTATTGGTGCCGAAGCCGGTGCGCACCAGCTTCTGGAACAGGTAGGCTTCTTCGTTGCTGCCCTTGGCGCAGCCGAACCCGGCCAGGGCCTGAGACCCCTGCGCGTCACGGATAGAGCTCAGGCCGGAGGCCGCCACGTCCAGGGCTTCCTCCCAAGTCGCCTCGCGGAAATAACGGTGCAGCGCCCGGGACGGGATGATCTCCGTGGTCTTGGCTGTCCCCGGTTTCCGGATCAGCGGCCGCGTCAGGCGGGCGGGGTGGTGAACGTAATCGAAACCGTAGCGCCCCTTGACGCACAGGCGGCCCTGGTTGGAGGGGCCGTCCCGGCCTTCGACGTAATGTATGTGGTCGTTCTTTACGTTGAACGTCAACAGGCAGCCCACGCCGCAGTACGGGCAGACGGAATCGACCTGTTTGTCCGGCTCCACCAGCCCGACGTTCCGGGCCGGCATCAGCGCGCCGGTGGGGCACGCCTGCACGCACTCGCCGCAGGCCACGCAGGTGCTCTCGCCCATCAGGTCGCCCATGTCGAACACGATTTCCGAGTGCCTGCCGCGTTGTGCGAAACCGATCACGTCGTTCACCTGCTCTTCCCGGCAGGCGCGCACGCAACGGGTGCACTGGATACAGGCATCCAGGTTGACCGCGATGGCGGGGTGCGAGTGGTCCGGCGCGACGGGTTCCCGCGCCTCGAAGCGGGGAGAGAACACGTTCAGCTTCCTGGACCATTGGTCCAGTTCCGAATCCAGCCGGTAGGGTGATGTCCCCTGTTGCGGCATGTCGGCCAGCAACAGTTCCAGCACCATTTTCTGCGAGTGCAGCGCACGCTCATTTTCGCTGCTTACCCTCATCCCGTCGGACGGTTTGCGGCAGCAGGACGGCGCCAGTGCGCGCTCGCCCTCAATCTCCACCATGCAGGCGCGGCAGTTGCCGTCGGCGCGGTAACCTTCCTTGTAGCACAGCTTAGGGATCTCCACGCCGTGACGTTCAGCCGTCTGCAGGATGGTCTCTCCTGCGCCGGCCTCAATCTCGCGCCCGTTCAAGGAGAACCGGATTGTCGTATTATCTTGCTTCTGCATTTGTGAATTCCGGGGTCAGAGTAAAATCGTTACCATCGTAGTCGGTGGCAGGATCGAGGTGATTTTACTCTGACCCCACACATCTGCCACCAATCTGAAAAGTCATCTGCGTTAATCTGCGTCATCTGCGGATAATCTCAGGAAAACTCCCCCGGAAAATACTTCATGGCACAACGCAACGGGTTCGGCGCAGCCTGACCCAGCCCGCAGATGGAGGCGTCCTCCATGGCCTGCGCCAGGTCTTCCAGCAGCAGCCGGTCCCACTCGGGTTTCTCCATCAGTTTCACCGCCTTGGCCGTCCCCGCCCGGCATGGCGTGCACTGGCCGCAGGATTCGTCCTCGAAGAACCGCATCGCGTTCAGTGCCAGGGCGCGGGCGCTGTCCCGGTCCGACAGCACGATGACCGCGGCAGAACCGATGAAGGCGCCGTGCGGCTGCAAGGTGTCGAAATCCAGCGGTACGTCATCCAATGCGGCGGGCAGTATGCCGCCGGAGGCGCCGCCGGGGAAGTAACCGTAAAATTCGTGCCCGGGCAGCATGCCGCCGCAGTGTTCCTCGATGAGTTCGCGGATGGTGATGCCCGCCGGCGCCAGGTGCACGCCGGGGTTCTGCACCCTGCCGCTCACCGAGAACGAGCGCAGCCCCTTGCGGCCGCGCCGGCCTTGGGATGTAAACCATTCGGGCCCTTTCTCGACGATATCCCGCACCCAGTGCAGGGTCTCCATGTTCTGTTCCAGGGTGGGACGGTTGAACAGGCCCACCTCCGCCACGTAAGGCGGCCGCAGGCGCGGCATGCCGCGCTTGCCCTCTATGGATTCGAGCATGGCGGATTCCTCGCCGCAGATATAGGCGCCGGCCCCGCGGCGCAGGTGGATCGGCGGCAGCGGGCAGGGCGGGTCCTGCTGCAATGCCGCCAGTTCCGCCTCCAGCATGCCGCGGCAACCGGCGTATTCGTCGCGCAGGTAGATGTATATCGCTTCTGCCTCGATGGCCCAGGCCGCGACCAGCGTGCCTTCGATGAATCGGTGCGGGTCGAGTTCCAGGTAATAACGGTCCTTGAA
>VYCZ01000452.1:5909-7028 GCA_009843675.1 Gammaproteobacteria bacterium
GTCCCCGGTTCGCCCTCATCGATGTTGACCGCGATCAGCCGCGGCCGCGGCTGGCTGCGCAGGATGCGCCATTTCCGGCCCGCCGGGAAACCAGCGCCGCCCAGGCCGCGCAGGTTGGCCTGCTCCAGCATGTTGATGACCTGTTCCGGCGCATGGCGGCCGTTCATGCAATCCGCCAGCAGTTTGTAACCGCCCTGTGCGCGGTAGTCCGCATAACGGATTGCATCCGGCTCCGGGCATACCGTTTCACCGTCTTTCACTGCGGCGGCGACCGTTTCCGGACGGGCATGCTCCACCGGGTTCGTGCCCACCACGGCCACCGGCGCGGCTTGGCAGCGGCCCACGCAGGGAACCGGTTGAATCCTGACCCGGGCGGAGTCGGTGGTCGCGCGCAGCCGTTCGATCAGCCCTGCCGCGCCGAACATCTCGCAGGTCAGCGATTCACATACCCGCACGGTAAGCTCCGGGGGCGCGTTCTCATCGGCTTTCAATACGTCGAAATGGTGATAGAAAGTGGCCGTCTCATAGACTTCGGCCATGGGCAGTTCCATCTCGATGGCCAGGGCCAGGAGATGGCGGTGCGACAGGTGGCCATAGTGGTCCTGGAGCCTGTGCAGGTATTCCACCAGCAGGTCGCGGGAGCGCGGCGCGTCACCCAGGAGTTCCCGTACGTCGGCCAGCGCCTTGTGGGGCGTGATACGGCCCTGGATGCGGCCTTTCTTGCCGCGCGTGCGTTTCATGACACAGTTGCCCTAGTGGAAAATAATCAGGTTACGGCTTATATACTATTATCAGCTTGCAATCCGGTTAAACGCACACTGGGTACGGCATGATCTGTACAATGCACGACGGTGGCCGGTGGAATACGGTAAAACTATGTAAAATGTGCCGAATCGTTGTAATATAGTCCCCGGAACAAATCCTTTGCAGACCGGAGACAACCAATGAAACAACTTACCGGCCCCGCCTATTTTATTGTTTTTCTTTTCCTGCTGTCAATCACGCCCCTTGCCTCCGCTGACGAGACCTGCATGTCGCCGTACATGGCGAAAATCGTCGGCCAGGAGGACTTTGTCTATATCTGGACGCTGGGCATGGAGGGTCTTGGGGACGAACAGG
>VYCZ01000205.1 GCA_009843675.1 Gammaproteobacteria bacterium
ACCCATGGACAGATTAATTTCGTGGGGATCATTCAGACTCTGACCCCATATATCTTCCCCCAAATTCCTACTCACCCGCCACCGATAGCGGGGACGAAAAACACCTCGTTATCTTCCTGCAGGGGTTGCAGGTGTCCCAGTTGGCTGACCTGTCCGTTGACGGCAACGGCAATGCCCGGTTTGAGTCTGTCGCCGTCCATGAGTGCGTCCTTTAACCCCGGGTAGGTCTCGTCCAGGGCAACGATCAGTCTCCTGACGGTGCGGCCTTCCATCTCGACGGTTTCCTCGCCGCCGGTATAGGTCTGCATGGATTTCGGTATCCAGACCGTCGGCATGGGCTCGTCAAGCGGCCTTGGCCGGTTTGGCAGCGTTAACGGCCGCGCAGACCTTGTGGGGCGCCATGGGCATGGAGTTGAGGCGCACACCGACCGCGTCATGGATGGCATTGGCTATGGCCGCAGGCGGCGGCGCAATGGAAATCTCACCGCAGCCGCGCACGCCGAACGGATGGGCGGGGTTGGGCGTTTCCAGCACCACCGTTTCAAGCATCGGGACATCCAGCGAGGTAGGCAGGCGGTAATCCAGCAGGCTGGCGTTCTTCAGGCGTCCCTCATCATCGTAGAAATACTCTTCATTCAGGGCCATGCCTATCCCCTGTACCGCGGCGCCCTGCATCTGGCCCTCCACGTAGTCCGGGTGCACTGCCTTGCCCACGTCCTGGAAGATCGTGTAGCGCAGGATGTCCACCTTGCCGGTGTCCGGGTCCACCTCGACGTCCACCAGGTGCACGGCTGTGCCCGGGATAAAACTCTGGGTGTGACCGGTCCTGTGGTGGCTGATGGGGCCGCCGGTCTCGAACATCCTCGCCGCCAGTTCATTAAACGTTATGCTCTGACCGGGTTCTGTCTTGTTGCTGAAAACACCGTGCTCGACGCTGACATCGGCGGCATCCGTTTCCCACAGTAATGCGGCCCGTTCGCACATCTGTTTCAGAATTTCCTGCGCCACTTCGCAAACAATGGCGCCGGTGCTGTAGGTAGTGCGGCTGCCCACCGAAGGCAAGGAAAAACCGATGGACTGGGTATCGGATACCGTCGGGGATACCTGCTCAACGTCAATTCCCAGTGCCTCCGCGGCCTGCATGGCCAGCGAGATACGGGTGCCGCTCAGGTCGGGGCTGGCCGTGGCCAGGGTGACGGACCCGTCCGGGTTGACCTGCATGCGCGCGCTGGAGATCTCGCCGATGTTGAACCATATACTGTAGGCAAGGCCCCGTCCCCGGTTCGCGCCTTCCAGGGGCGCCTGGTAATGGGGATGCGCCTTCACGGTTTCCATCATTTTTTCCGTGTCTATGGGCGCCAGCGGGAAGCCCGGCACCAGGCGGTCTCCCGTTCGCATGAGATTCTGCATACGGAAATCAATGGGGTCCATACCCAGTTCATGGGCCAGTTCATCGATCATCTGCTCTACTGCAAACAGGGCCTGGGGCGCGCCCGGGGCCCGGTAGGGGCGCATGGTGGGTTTGTTTACGATGACATCGAAGCCGTCGATATGGATATTGGGAATATTGTAGCGCGACGTGGCGGACATGATCCCGAGAAACAGGGGGCCGCCGGCATAGGCCCCGGCCTCGTACGCCATGTGCAGGTGGGCTGCCGTCAGGGTACCGTCCCGTTTCACGCCGAACTTCAGCTTGATAAAAGTGCCGGAACTCGGGCCGGTTGCGCGGAACACCTCGTCGCGGCGCATGGCAATCTTGACCGGGCATTGTGATTTTTTTGAGAGAAAGGCCGCTACCGGGTCGATATAGAGACGTTCCTTGCCGCCGAAACCACCGCCAATCTCCAGCGGCACCACGTTGATGTTGCTAATCGGCACCTGGATGATGTCGGCCAGGTGATCGCGCAATGCGAACTGCCCCTGGGTCGCAGTCCACACGGTTACGTAATCGTTACTGTCCCAGGTTACCGTGGTGACGTGACTTTCGATGTAACCCTGGTGGATGGTCTCAGCAGTGTATTCCCGCTCCAGGACCAGGTCGGCCTCGGCGAAACCCTGTTCCGGGTCGCCATTGCCCAGTTGTACACGGCTGGCATTGGGCAGGTATTTTTCCGTCGGCGCAATAAACCCGCCCGGGTGAAAATTCTCATGGACCACCGGGGCGTCGTCAGCCATGGCCGCGCGCACATTCATCACCGGCGGCAACAACTCGTATTCCACCTTGATCAGGTTCATTGCAAGTTCCGCATCATGCGGGTTGTCCGCGGCCACCGCGGCCACGGCATGTCCGTCATACAGGACCTTGTCCTTTGCCATGCAGTTCTCGGACATCTCGCGGATATTGAGCACGCCGGCAGTGCCCAGGTTAAGCAGTTCGTGCCTGACGGCAGGGAAGTCGGCCCCGGTAACGACGGCGCGCACGCCGGGCAGGGCCTCGGCGGCGCTGGTGTCGATGGACACGATGCGCGCATGGGCATGGGGGCTGCGGAGTATCTTGCCGTGCAACATGTTCGGCAGGTGAAAGTCGTCCGCAAACTGCGCCCGTCCCGTTACCTTGTCCAGTCCGTCGGGGCGAATCGGCGAGGTGCCGACTACGTTGAAACCGTTTTTCGGTGATGCGTCGCTCATTGTCATGCCTCCACAGCTTTCAATACCGAACGCACCAGCTTGTCATAGCCGGTGCAACGGCACAGGTTGCCCGCCAGCCAGTGGCGCACCTGCTGCTCGTCCGGTTTGGGAGTTTTATCCAGTAATGCCTTTGCGGCCATGAGGAAGCCCGGCGTGCAGATGCCGCATTGCAGCCCGGTCTCTTCTAGGAAAGCCCGTTGCAGGGGATGCAGTTCAGTGCCCGTCGCCAGCCCTTCAATGGTCTCGATACTGCTGCCCTCCGCCTCAACGGCCAGCATGCAGCAGGAATCCAGCAACACGCCGTCAACAATGACGCTGCATGCGCCGCAGTTGCCGTCGTTGCAGCCTTCCTTCGTGCCGGTGAGGTACAGCACGTCGCGCAATACTTCCAGCAGGCTCTGGCGCGGTTCGCACAGGAACTCCTTGTCCTCGCCGTTAATCGTTGCCGTCACCAGTGATTTGTTACTCATTATGCTTTTCTCCGTCGTGCCTTTGCCGTATGCGCGGGGACAGACCTCAGGTCTGTCCCCTGGTGCCCCCTCCGGCGCGGGCAATCGCGCGCCGCAGCGCCCTTGCCGTCAGGACTTCAACCAGTTGTTTTCTGTGTTCTATGGTGCCGCGCATGTCGTTGATCGGTGTGGCCGCATCCCGGGCAATGCGTGCGGCCTCGGCAATCGATTCGTCATTCACGGGTTTGCCGCTGAGGGCGGCGCCGGCCGCTTCCACGAACAGTGGCACCGGCGCCACTGCGCCGATGGCTATCCGGGCAGACTCGAAGGTCTCACCGGCTTCGTCCAGGTCAACCCGGGCCGCGGCATTCGCCACCGCGATATCCATTTCGTTGCGCGGGATGAAGCGCAGGAACGCCGCGCCGGAGTTTGCCCGGGGCCTTGGTACGGTCAGGGAGACCAGGATTTCGTCCGCGGCCAGTGAGGTGCTGCCGGGTCCGGTACAGATTTCCTCCACCGGCGCCTGACGTTCGCCGCGGGAACTGACGATATGGGCGGTCGCGCCGTAAACGATGACCGGGGGGACAGTATCGGCGCTGGGAGCGGCGTTGCACAGGTTGCCGCCGAACGTTGCCCGACCCTGTATCTGTATGCCGCCGATCAGGGTCGCCGCATCTGTCAATGCCGGAAACCTTTCGCTGATTTCCGGGTGTTCCCAGACTGTCCGGCAACTCACCGCAGCGCCGATGGTCAACTGCTCATCATCCAGTTGCAGGCGTGTGAGTTCCGGGATTTTTTTTGCGTCGATGATCACATCGGGAGACTTGCGGCCGTTGCGCATGAATATGAGCAGGTCCGTGCCTCCCGCCAGGAGTTGTGCCGAGCCCCCGTGTGCGTCCATGAGCGCCGCGGCCTCGTCCAGTTTGCGCGGCGCCAAGTATTGGAAGTCTTTCATGGGTCGGTTTCTTGTTATGTGTACTTGATACGTTCGACGATCATATTATCATCAATAATTCTGCCGTTTTCTATGATAACCTCGCCGTCCAGTTCCATGGTGCAGTCCCGCATGGGCACATCGTAGTGACCGCGGGTGGTGCGCTTGCCGCCGCCCTGGTTGTTGGGCCCGGTCGAGAACAGGAAGTTGCCCGGGAAGGTGCGGGCCGCGGCCCGGCTGCGCTCCGGCTCATCGCCGTTGAGGGCGATGCCGTACCACAGGGCCTGCGGGTTCAGGCCCCAGCCCAGGTGGGAGACCGCGTAAGGGTCCCTGTCTTCGGCGTCCGCCCGGTTGTCGTCCAGCCAGTCCTGCATGAGCTTGGCATCGAGTCCGCCTTCCATCCTGTCGATAAAACCGTCGTTGATGGTCATCCTGACTTCATCCTGGATATAGCGGCAGTAAGGCAGGATCACGATGTCTCCCGGCTGGAACACCACCGTGCCGTTGGCACTGCCCTCGTTGGGGAAGGTGTGCACGTGGCCGCCGCCCCAGTGGTCGAACCGTCCCGGCGCATCGGCATAGCCGTACTGGCTCATCACCGGGTATTCGCCGCAGTCATAGGTCAGGTCGGTGCCGGCTTTACTGGTTACACGTATTTTCTTTGTGTTCGCCAGTATGGCGTCGGCATAGAGCACCGCCTCCTTCAGGCCCGGCGGGGCCATCAGTTGTTCCAGGTCGTCGGGGGAGTCGATAATCATCAACACCCGGGTGCCGGAATCCCGTACTTCCTTCAACCAGCTTGTGAACAGGGGTACGTGCAGGGCGACGATAATGTCCGCGGCCTTGGCCGCTTCCAGGGTGCCCTTGCACTGGCCGACGGTGGGAACGCCGACCTTGGTCCAGGAGGGAATGGAGTTGACGCACATTTCATACACGTCGGCTCCCAGGTCTTCGGCCGCCGCGAACGCCGCCTCGACGTATTCGCGCCGGGTGGCGAGGTCGGTAAGCAGCATCACGGTCTCGCCCTGGCTTACCTTGCAGAGTTCAAACTCTTTCTTGAACAGTATCCCCAGCTTGGCCGGGTTCAATTCCTGTACGCGGGTGATTGCAGGCAACATGTTATGTCCTCCACATATTCTTATCCGTCATAATTGAATGACTATACTGTTTTGTCAATTCCTAATTTCCCGAATACAGGCCCGGTATTACCAGGCCGCCGTACATCCCCCAGTTAAGTATGTTGTCCGGATCCGACAGTTCCAGTTCGAACACGATTCCGGAATTTTCGCCGCGGGTGTATTCCCGCACAGTGGAGACCATGAAAAAGTCGTTGAAAAAACTGCCGCTGTAGTCCTTTTCACTGTAGACCTGGCCAGGCCGGCGGGTCACGCCCTGGGCCCAGATTACCAGCATGTTGCCGGTCACCGGCAGGCGGTGGCAGTCGCTCATATCCGGCGCGTGCCTGGAGGTTTCCGTCTGTTCCGTATCGGAGGCCCATACCTCTTCTACGGTCATGTCTGCCTCATCGATCCGGTATTCCACCCCGCGGCTGTAGTTCGCGCCCGGGTCCACCGGCGGCTCGGGCGGGCGCGCTCCCCAGGCGCCGTTGTCGAAAAATACCACGGTGCCCTCCGGCGTAACCCGCGGGTTGTGGCCGTGGTAGGGCCAGCGGGCCAGGTTCAACGGTTTCAGCACCTTGCCGGACAAATCGCCCCAGTCGGAGTCCTCTCCCAGTATCCACTTGATCTCCCCGCTCTTGCGGTCCACCTTGAACAGCGCGTCCTGGTAGCGCAGGGAGATCACGACGGAATCGTCCCCGGCGTCGTAACTGGCTCCGTTGCCGTGGGTCCAGTCGCAGGCGCCTGTGAACCCCCGCAGGGTCCAGAACAGGTCGGTGACCCCGTAACCCACGCGCATGGGGTCAAGGTGATCGAACGCGGACCAGGTCCACAGCAATTCGCCGGTTTCCGGATCCATCTCCGCCACCCCGTCGCCTACCACAAGCCGCTTCTCCCTGGGGCCCTCCAGGTTGTATTGGTCGGTATAGTAATCATCGATCTCCCTGGCCGAGACCGTCATAATGAGGAAATTGCCGTTAGGCATGACTTCCGGTTGATGGTGCAGGCCCACCGCCGCGACTTCAATCGTGCCTTCTTGGACGCCGAAGGGGTTTTCAGCCGGACTCCAGCGGTTGACGACGTTGCCCAGCATATCGATTTCCGCCGTGCACATGTCCCAGTGGTTGAACAACAGATTGCCGTTGGCCAGGCGGCTGATACCCTCCACGAACTTGTCTGACTCGTAATACCAGATGATCTCACCGTCGGCATCCAGCGCCACGATCATGCCCCAGGAGAAGGTGAAATTCGACTGGACGGGAGTCCAGTCACCGTAGCGCCCCCGTGCGGCCCGGTGCACGGACAGCAGCAGTATGCCCGGTTCCCGCCTGTCCTTTTCATTACGGAGTATGGTGAAATGGGGCTTGCGGTAGGGGTGGTCGGGCAGTGCGGGCGTTCGATAGGTCAGTTCCTTAGCGGCGGTCAGTTCCTTTCCATCTATATTGATTATGGTGACAGTAATCCGGTGCGTCCGATCCGGACGCATTCCCAGGATTACCAGGCCGTCCGTAGGATTATCATCCTCGCTGAAATCGATTGTCCACTCACGGTCGGGGTCTGCGAGTGTCACCCGTGTCCTGACTTTTTCATCCGCCTGGAAAAACAGCAGGGCGGGCAAGGGGACTGCCGGGTTTGGGTTCCGCCGGATGGATGGCTGCTCAATAAATTTCATGCCCCGTCCAGGGCTGCCTGCATCCTGTCGCGGTACCACTCCATCAGCTTGACCACCGGCAACTCCTGTTCCGAGTAGGGTCCCGGGGTGAACCTGAAGGACTCGATGCCGTTCTGGTTATTTTCAACGATCATCTTGTCCTGTGGCGCAGTCACTCTCCAGGCATAGCACACCTTGTC
>VYCZ01000293.1 GCA_009843675.1 Gammaproteobacteria bacterium
ATGGAATCCCTGGTAGTACCCGGCAGTGGTGAGACAATGGCCCGCTCGACCTCGGCGAGCCGGTTCAGCAGGCTTGATTTCCCGGCGTTGGGTTTGCCGATGATCGCTATTTTCAGACCTTCCGCCAGTAGCCTGCCGGTTTCCGCCCGGGCGGATATATCAGCCAGGCACTGACGGCAGTCCGCCAGGCGTTCGTGCAGTTCCGTTTGCGCGATCGAATCGATCTCTTCCTCGGGAAAATCCAGCGTAGCCTCGACAAACATGCGCAGTTCGATCACCTTGTTCGCCAACTCGTCAAGCCGAAAAGAAAACGCGCCCTCCATCGAACGCACCGCGCTCAGCGCCGCTTGTTCGGAAGCGCTGCTGATCAGGTCCGCTACCGCTTCGGCCTGCAGCAGATCGATCTTGTTGTTCAGGAAGGCCCGTTCGCTGAACTCGCCGGGACGCGCATAGCGCGCCCCCAAAGACAGGACCCGCTGCAACAGGAGATTCATTACCACCGGGCCGCCGTGTCCGTGCAATTCGGCAATATCTTCGCCGGTATGGGAATCGGGGCCCTGGAAAAACAGCGCCAGGCCGCGATCCAGGACTTGTCCCTCAGCGTCGTAAAACGCCGTGTACCGGGCTTCCCGGTGACCGGGCTTGAGCCGGCATAGCGCCGAGACGATGCTGCCGCTGTCCGGCCCGGAGATTTTGACGACACCCACCGCTCCCTGTCCGGGCGCCGTGGCGATGGCTGCGATGGTATCTGCGTGTTCCGGCTTCCCGACCACGACTGCCTCCTCACTTGGAAGCGGAAAGACCCTCTTTTTCCAGGTTTCTCGTGATGAGCCACTGCTGGGCAATGGACAGGATATTGTTCGTCACCCAGTACAGCACCAGCCCGGACGGAAAAAACGCGAAGAATACCGTGAAGACAAAAGGCAGGGCCTTCATCACTTTTTCCTGCATGGGGTCCATCGGGGCGGGGTTCAGCTTCTGCTGGATCAACATGGTGGCGCCCATGACGATCGGCAGGACGTAAAACGGATCCTTGCTGGAGAGGTCCTTCAGCCAGAAGATGAAGTCGGCCTGTCTCAGTTCGACGCTTTCCAGCAATACCCAGTACAGGGCAAGGAACACGGGAATCTGTACCAGGATCGGGAAACAGCCGCCGAACGGGTTGATTTTCTCCTCCTTGTAAATCTGCATCATCGCCTGATTGAGGCGGGCGCGGTCGTCCTTGTGACGGTCGCGAATGGCCATGAGGCGGGGTTGTACCCTGCGCATGTTCGCCATGGACCGGTAGCCGGCCGCCGACAGGTGGTAGAACAGGAGCTTGAGCAGGATCGTCACCAGGATGATGGACCAGCCCCAGTTGCCGGTCAGGCTGTGCAGCCACTCCAGGCACCAGAACAGGGGTTTGGCAAGAAACCACAGGAAGCCGTAGTCCACCGTCAGTTCCAGTCCTTCCGCCAGGGTTTCCAGCACCGACTGTTGTTTCGGGCCGATATAGACGTAGCCGGTCAGTTCCCCCTGTTGTCCGGGGGCGATGCGCAGGGTCGGGGAAACGCTGCCGATGGAATAATACCGGGAAGAAAATGCGCGCGTGTAATAACGGTACACCGCCTGGGTGTCGGAAGGGAGAACAGCCGTCAGGAAATAATGCTGTATCATGGCCGCCCAGCCGTTGCTGATTTGCGCGTCCTCATCCTTGTCCTCCATGTCGCCGAAACTGATTTTTTCGTAACGGTTGTCAGGGCTGGAGAGCACCGCGCCGGTATAGGTATAAATCAGTCTCCTGCCTTCCCTGGACGGATCATCCCGTTTTATCTGGGTGTACTGGCGGCCTTCCCACTCGCCGGCAGACCCGTTTTCGATGATGTATCTGATGTGAACCCGGTAAGAGCCGCGCTCGAATTCGAATACCTTGGTTACCGATACGCCATCCCCGGACGTCCAGCTTAGCGGCACTTCCAGGACCTGCGCGTCCGCGCCGAGGGTGTAGACCTGCCGTTCTGCCGAGAACGTATCCTTGTGTGTCGGCGCCGACTCTCCGACGATGCCGCTCTGTATAACGTGGTACAGGGAAGCGGAGTCATCCAGCAATACAAACGGCTCGTCTTTTCTGTCCAGGGACACCGGATAATCAGGCAGTTCGGCATACACGATGGTCCCGCCCGAATCGATTCCGAGGCGCATGACATCCGTCTCAACCGTCACCAGGGAGCCGCCTGTCTCTGCCGCGCCGTCTGCGCGCGGCAGATCCGGCGCAGACGGGTCGTCGGGCTTTAGCAGTGGAATTCCCGGATCTTCGTCTGCCGGCGCCGATGACTGCCCGTTTGAACGGTCCGGCGCAGAACCATAGTCCTGTTGCCATGCTTCCCACAGCATGATGGATACCAGCGCCAGGGCCAGGACGAGAATGAAACGCAGTGTGTCCATGTGTTGCAAGCGGTCGGGAGTGGCGGGCCGGGATCAGGGAACGGGGTCGACACCGCCCGGATGAAACGGATGACAACGGCAAAGACGGCTGATGCTCAGCCAGGCGCCGCGCAGTGCCCCGTGTTTTTCAAAGGCCTCGCAGGCGAAGCTGGAACATGACGGGTAAAAACGGCAATTCACCCCCAGCAAAGGACTGATAAAACGCTGGTAGCAGCGTATCGTTCCGGAGATTGCCCTGGAGATTATCGGGCGCATTGCAGAATCCTTTGCCAATGTGATCTGAGAGACTGGTTCATTTTCCTGCTTTCACCCGGCTTTATCTGTTGCTGTGCCAGGACCACGATGTCAAGCCCTGTCAATATATCTGCGTGTGTGCGGAAACTTTCCCGTATGGCGCGTTTAACCTTGTTTCTGGATACGGCAGTCTTCACCGCTTTCCTGGATATCGCCAGTCCGAGCCGCGCAAATGCCTTCCTGTTCCTGCGCGCCAGGACAACAAACTGCGAGTCTCTGGAGCGGCAGGACGTTTTAAATACGTTATTGAAATCCGCTTCGCTGTTCAGTCTGTGTTTTCGCAGGAAACGGCTCAAGCGGACAAGCGCTTCCTGCCTTTGGCTCTGCGTGACTTCAGGATCTGCCGCCCGGCTTTGGTACGCATGCGAACGCGAAAACCATGGCGGCGTTTTCGCTTGATATTGCTGGGCTGGTATGTACGTTTCATTATCGATCTGTGCAGTTTCAGGAAACCGCGGGCATTTTACTTTTTTGAGTTACTGGTTGTCAATCAGAGCGAGGCAACCCGGGCGGGTGTTTTTTTGTTTCACAGTTGTGGATAAGTCTGTCCAAGGCGTATACACTTGGCAGTCCGTTCCCATATTTGTTCCGATGAGGGCGCTGTTCATTGATGTCAGTTTGGAAATTATGCCTTGACCGCCTTGCCGGAGAACTGCCCCCGGAGCAGTTCAATACCTGGATTCGTCCGCTTCAGGCCATTGAGGACAAAAACAGGCTGCGCCTGCTCGCGCCGAACCGGTTTGTCCTGGACTGGGTCAGCGAGAAATACCTGCAGCGTATCGATGAATTGCTGCGTTCAGAGGATAAGGGGGGAAAACTGGCTTTATCCCTCGAGTTCGGCAGCCAGAAGAGGGGCGGCAGAAAGTCGAAGCAGACAAAGCAAGCGACCCCCGGCCGCAACTACCTGCCCGAGAACCTCAACCGCAGCTACAGGTTTACCTCATTCGTGGAAGGAAAATCGAACCAGTTGGCCCGGGCCGCGGCCATACAGGTCGCGGAAAACCCCGGCTCGGCTTATAATCCCCTGTTCATGAGTGGAGGTGTCGGCCTGGGCAAGACCCACCTGATGCATGCAATAGGCAACTCGATTCTTGAGAACCGGCCCGGGATGAACGTTGCGTACCTGCACTCCGAACGGTTCGTCGCCGACATGGTAAAAGCGTTGCGCCACAACACCATCGACGAGTTCAAACGAAATTACCGTTCCCTGGATGTGTTGCTGATTGATGATATACAGTTTTTTGCCGGCAAGGAGAGGTCGCAGGAAGAGTTTTTCTATACGTTCAATACGTTGCTTGAAGGGAAGAACCAGGTGGTCCTGACCTGTGATCGCTATCCGAAGGAAGTTGACGGGATTGAAGGCCGGCTGAGATCCCGTTTCAGCATGGGACTCACCGTTGCCATCGAACCGCCGGAGTATGAAACCCGGGTTGCCATCGTCAAGTCCAAGGCTGAAAACGCGGAAATAGACCTGCCGGACAACGTGGCCTTTTTCATTGCCAAGCGCTTCGTCTCGAACGTGCGCGAACTGGAAGGCGCGCTGAACCGGGTCATCGCCAATTCCCGGCTGACCGGCGAACCCATAAACATCGAGTTTGTCCAACACGCCTTGCGCGATTTATTGTTGTTGCAGGAACGCCAGGTTACCCTGGAAAACATCCAGAAAGTAACAGCAGGCTATTACAAGATCAAGGTAGCGGATTTGCTTTCGAAGCGGAAAAGCCGCTCCATCGCGCGTCCCAGGCAGTTGGCCATGGCCCTGGCGAAGGAATTGACCAACCACAGCCTTCCTGAGATCGGCGACGCTTTCGGCGGACGCGACCATACCACTGTGCTGCATGCCCACAGGAAGGTCGCCGAACTGCGGCAACACGACAACAGGGTTGAGGAAGACTACAAAAACCTGCTCAGCATCCTGACGATGTAGCAGCAGCCAGGATAATCTCCATTTCCTCATCAACGCTTCAGCATTTACGACATAGCGGGTAATTTTCGCCATTATTGTCATTTAGCTGTAACATATTGCCTGTTAAATATGATGCATGCTGAACCGTGAAAAAGCTTTCATGAAAGGCAAAATACTCGTCGTCGAGGACGAGGCCCCCATCAGGGAAATGCTGGGGTATACCCTCATGAAGGAAGGTTATATCTTTTGTGAAGCAGCAGATGTCGAACAGGCCCGCCCGTTGCTTGCCTCCGAAAAGCCGGACCTCGTTCTGTTGGACTGGATGCTGCCCGGCATGAATGGCGCCGACTATGCCAGACGCATCCGCAATAACCCCGATACCAGGGATATCCCGATTATCATGTTGACTGCACGGGGTGAAGAAGCGGACAAGATCCGAGGGCTCGACACGGGGGCGGATGATTACGTTACCAAGCCTTTTTCAACCAAGGAACTCCTGGCGCGTATCCGTGCGGTCATGCGCCGGACAAAAAATATGGATGACGGGGGCATTATCTCCGTTAAAGGCCTGTCATTGGACCCGGAGACTTTCAGGGTCACTGCTGACGAACAAACTGTTGATATCAGCCCTACAGAATTTCGCCTGTTGCATTTTTTCATTACCCATCCGGAAAGGGTATATTCCCGGGATCAGCTATTGGACCAGGTCTGGGGGCAGAACGTCTATGTTGAAGAACGCACTGTGGACGTTCATATACGCCGTCTGCGCAAGACCCTGGAACCCTATAATTATGCTCAATTGATTCAAACTGTTCGTAGCGTCGGCTATCGTTTTTCCACCAGGAACTAGTACTCTATCCAGATGATATTGTGATGTTTCGGCGGGGTTCCTTAGTTATCCTCTCCGGGGTTGCGGGGCTGCTGGCGGGCAACCTCTTTGCAGGCCTTTCACTCGGGTTCCTCATCTGCCTGGTATGGCAATACCGCATACTGAAAAATATCAGTAAATTCCTGCGTAACGGCGGTGAACAGAACCCGCCTGATACCCCCGGCATCGTCAATGAGATAGTGCGGGAAATTGGATTCCTGCGCGCCCGGCATAAACAGCGTGAGGACAAGCTTACCGATCACCTGTCTCGTTTCGAGGAAGCAATAGAAGCCTTGCCCGATGCCGTTATCATCATGGATGCAAACGGCCATGTTGAATGGGCCAATGAAAAAGCTTCTGAATATCTGGGAATCCGCAGTTCCGGGGATCGGAGGCAACGGTTGTCTCATATTATCAGGCAGCCTGAGTTACTGGATTTTCTTGCCCAGACAGATAAGGATAACCCGCGTAATAGTCTGGTAATCGCATCTCCCGTTAATCCGGACATCAGCCTGGAAATCAGGATTACCAGGTATGCTGAATCTTCCCTGTTACTGGTGGCTGGAAATGTTACGGATATACAGCGCACAAACCGTATGCGCAAGGATTTTATCGCCAACGCCTCCCATGAACTGAGAACCCCGCTCACGGTAATATCCGGTTACCTTGAAGCAATAGACAGCGAAGCTAATGATATTTCAACCGAGTGGCAACCGCGCATAACACAGATGCGCAGTCAGACCCGACGCATGCAGAACCTGATAGAAGACTTGCTGAAATTGTCCCGGCTGGAGAGCAAGCCCTCTGCAGACCTGAACAATGAGGTGGATATCGCAGAGTTGGTTTCGGTTATTCACGACGAGGCACAGACCTTGAGCGGCGACCAGAATCATACTTTCACCCTGGAAATCCAGGACGATCTGATAGTGAAGGGGGACCAGGACAGTCTTTACAGCGCCTTTTCCAATATTCTCTTCAATGCGGTGCAATACACGCCGTCAGGCGGTGTGATCGATATAAGATGGTATCGTACCGGGACGGGCGCTTGTCTGGAAGTGACCGATTCGGGCGAGGGTATCCCGGCTGAGCATATCCAGCGCGTGACTGAGCGTTTCTACCGGGTCGATAAGGGACGCTCCAGGGAAAAAGGCGGGACGGGCCTGGGGCTTGCGATTGCCAAACACGTCATGGTCCAGCACGAGGCCGAGTTGAAAATAAGCAGTGAACCAGACAGTGGAACAAGGGTTAAATGCCATCTGCCGGCACATCGGGTGATTGCCGTTAAACAGACGTCGGCTGCAGGGAATTAGCGGAGGGAAGAAACCGCGTTAAGAACCCCGGGGTCAGAGTAAAAAATACACGACAACAGACCAGTATCCCCCACCGGTGAGGTGTTTTTTACTC
>VYCZ01000397.1 GCA_009843675.1 Gammaproteobacteria bacterium
GTTCATGGTTCCGCAAGAGAGTCGTATGCCGACCTGACCTCAATCACTCGTCATATTCACAAGCTGGCGCCGGAATCGACGATCTACACCAGCGATGCGGGTACATTTTCCGGCTGGCTCGACCGTTACGTCAGATTTAACCGGCCGGGTACATTTCTTGGACCAATCTCCGGCGCAATGGGTTACGGTCTTCCTGCAGCCATTGCCGCAAAACTGCACAAACCGGATCAACCGGTTGTTTCTTTTTCAGGTGATGGGGGCTTCCTCATGACAGGCGCCGAAATTGAAACAGCAGTGAGGGAGCAAACCCCTTTAGTTGCCCTGGCATTTGACAATCAAAAGTATGCGACGATCGAAGTACACCAGGAACGCCACTATCCTGGACGGCCGATCGCAACTGGACTTGGACCAGTCGACTTTGCGGAATTTGCATCATCCTTAGGTGGTCGCGGTTACACGATTCGACACGAGTCAGAGTTTCCTGACGCCTTTGCCGACGCGTTAAAGAGCGACGAACCTTGTGTACTTGATATCAAAACAGATCCGGAACAAATCTCTGTCAACGATGATGTTATTCCTCAATAACAATGCTAATTAGGGATGGAGTCAGTGATCTCCGCCACCCGAGGCAATGCCTCCAATCCTGCCTTATTCATTAACGGCAGGTATTTGTCACTGAACCAGTTTGTCACGCCCTCCCGGTATCCCTTGGTCTGCGCCAGCCGGGAATACCAGTCGGCGACATGCGGCTTGTCATCCCACATCCCCTGAAGACAAAGATGATCCAGGCGCGTCACATAGGGAGAGTAGGCAATATCAGCCAGGGACAGGCTGTCCCCGACAAGCCATTGATGTGACGCCAGGGCCTCATTCATTTCCGACAACAATTTTTCGTACTGTTGAACAGCCTGGACAAAACGCGGTGAATCAACCCCGTGCGGAACTACCTGCCTCTGCACCTCCTGTATATAAGGGTCTATTATGCCGGCAAAATGTTTCTCCAGGGCTTCATCCGAACCACAAGCCTTGATCAACTGGTGGCGAAAGGCGATTGCAAAACTCAGCACGGCCACTTCCAGGTGCATCCCGTCATCCAGTTTTTTCATCCACCAGCGCGCTTTCGCCCGCCCTGCAGGATCTGCAGGCAATAACGGCGGCTCCGGATAAACATCGTTCAGGTATTCGATGATGATATTCGATTCCACCACAATATTGCCGTCATGATCCAGGGCAGGCACGAGTCCTTTCGGGTGGATTTTCAGGAATTCCGGCCGTTGCTGATCACCACCTCGCAGGTCAAGTTCCACCCCTTCCCATTCCACTCCTTTCTCCGCCAACAGAAAGCGCACTTTCTGGGAACAGGTGGACATATCGTTATGGTAGAGTTTGAGCATGGTTCATCCCTCCGGATTTTCAGATAACCGGCGAATTGGAGCCTTTGCCCAGCAGGATCCGCCCGTAAATCTCCGCGCTGGCATCGTACATGAGCAAGGCATGCATATTGGTCGCATGCAGGTCCCGCGAGGCCCGTTGCAGCACGTTCCTCAAAGATAACGCAGAGGCGCCGGCATAGTGAAACAACTTGACCACCGCATCCAGCAGCATTTTCACAGACAGGCAACAGTCCATACGGATACGCCCGCGCATCTCCATGGGCATGGCCTCATTCAACTTTGCATAATGGTCGATATCGTCAGCCATTTTATACATGACCAGCTCTGCGGCGTGGATTTCCGCAGCAGCCGAACCCAGCGCCACCTGCACGGGGATCCAGTCATCGGCGATATGGTTTGTATAGGGCACTTTTTTGCCGGGAACGATTTTTTTGAATTCCTTCAACGCGGCCCGGGCAACGCCGAGAGCGCCGCCTACCAGGCAGATGGCCAGCACCGGGACGGCTTGCGACCGGGTAAGCCAGCCCGTGTCTTCGGCCTTGTACGCGGGCGCTTCCCGTTCTGTATATTGCGGTATGGAGATATATCGATGGGGCGGAATTCTCACGTCCCTGGCCACCAGGGAATTACTGCCGGTCCCCTGGAGTCCGGCGACATACCAGTCATCCTTTATTTCTACATCGCCGGTAGGCATCAGCAGGTCGGCTTCATCGATCATTTCACCGGACTCATCGAAAACTTCCGCTCCCAGGATCAGCCATTGCGAATGCTCGCAACCGGACCCGAACGGCCAGAAACCGTTCAGCACATAAGAACCGTCACCTTGTCTGATCGCCTTGCCTCGCGGCGCTATGACTGCAGAGACAAAGGTGTCGGGGTTGTCTCCGTAGACGTCCTGTTGCGCCTGCCTGGGGAAATGACCCATGAGCCAGCTATGGGCATGCCATACACCCAGCACCCAGGCCGTTGCGCCGCAACCCTCGCCCACTGCCGCCAGCACGTCGATATAGGAACGAAAGGGTAATTCATGACCGCCGCAAGATTTAGGTTGAATAGTACGCAATAACCCGTTGTTTTTAATCAGTTCGACGCTTTCCTTGCACAGGTGCCGGTCAGCTTCGGCCTGGTCGGCATACTGCTTCAGATCTTCCATGATTGATTCGGCCCTGGCCTTGATTTCTTCAGCGGTCAGTGTTTCTGTAGCGGCAACGGTTTGTGTCGGTATGGTCACTCACCTCAAAATATAACAAAGCCAAACTAAATACAATCTTGAGGACAGGCTGATTCAACCCAGCTTGATTTAATTTACCTGGTAGACCACAGTGCCGTTGATCATGGTCTTCTCAACCCTGACCTGGTGCAATTCCGTCACCGGAATATTGTAAGGATCACGGTCAAGCACGATCAAATCGGCCAGCAGGCCGGGTTCGATGCGGCCGACCTTGTCTGACATGCCGAGGTGTTTTGCCGAATTGACCGTGAACAGGCGGATGGCCTGGTCCAGTGAGATCGCCTGTTCCTTGCCGAAGTGTTTTTCGCTGCCACCGGGCGCTTCCCGGGTTACCAGCGCTTCCACCGCGATCCACGGATTGACCGACGGTACGACAGCCCAGTCCGAGCCCGGCACCACCAGGGCGCCGGCTTCGATCATTTCCCGTACCGGCCAGACCCGCCTGGTGCGTTCATCTCCCACCTCTTTGGAAATATCGTCGTTGATGGGACTGGGACTCCATAAATAAGGGGACACTTCAAAGGTCGCGCCGAGCGCACGGGCCCGGGGCAAGTCCTCCCGTGAAACGAAGGTGCAGTGGCCTACGTCGTGCAACTGTCCGCTGAAACCGTTAGCCGCGCGCGCGGCCTCGAAGGCATTCAATCCCGCCCGCACCGCGGCATCTCCTGCGGCATGGAACTTCACTGTCAGTCCCATCCAGTCGAACCGGGTCACCGCTTCGTCCAGGATGTCCTGGTCCACCAGCAGCATGCCATAACGGCTTGCCTCATCGTCGCGACCTTCCATGGGCAGTGCATAAGGTTCCAGCATCGCCGCGGTATGGCTGTCGGTCGGGACGCCGTCAAGAAATATCTTGATACAGTCGGTGGCAACATTGGTTCGTGCATACAGGTTGCGGTCCGCGATAACCGCTTCAAGTTCCGGGTTGTCCGGTTCCCAGTTCAGGCACAGTCTGGCGCGTTGCCTGAGCAGTCCTGCATCGGCCATCTCGGCATAAAGCTCCGCTTCACGAGCCATCCCCGCTACAAATCCTGTGGAGGCTTCGGTGAAAGAGGTAATACCGTGGGACAGCATCTGGTCCAGGCTCCATTTGAGGGCTTTGCGCAAGGCTTCAAGTGAATGCGGCGGCACATGCATTCTGACCAGCATGATGGCCGATTCCCTCAGGATACCGGTGGGTTCGCCCGTGCTGTCGCGCTCGATGATGCCGCCTTCAGGGTCCGGCGTATCGGCCGTGACTCCGGCAACGGCCAGCGCCCTGGAGTTGGCCCAGGCGCTGTGGCCGCTGGTGTCGCTTAACAGAACGGGGTTGTCCGGTGAGATCGAGTCCAGCATGAACCGGTCAGGGACCTGTCCGATGGCGTGCGCATCCCATTGTCCTCCGGTGATCCAGCCACCTGCGTCCGTTCTGTCAATGCAACCCTGTACTTCATGCTGGATCTGTTCCAGCGTAGAACCCTGTGCAATGGTGCATTCCGTCTGACGGACACCGGCAAACAGGGGATGAACGTGCATATCATGGAATCCCGGCAGAACTACCTTGCCGTCAAGATCGATGCGTTGGGTATGCGGGCCGGCCGTGTCGGTAACGGTGTCCATGTCCCCTACTGCGGTAATCACGCCGGCTCGAATGGCCAGCGCTTCCGCCTCGGGTTGTTCCGAACTCAGCGTGTAGATTCTGCCGTTGGTGAGTATGGTATCAGCCTGTCCGTCTGCGGCCGGGGCATTTGCGCACAAGGCACACAAGACAACGGCGCCGAGCCAGGCCGGGATACTTTCCTGCATCCTCTTTCTCCCGCCGTAAAACGACTCAGAAATTGTAGTCCAGGGAAACCCCGTAAGTGGCCGGCATGCCGTTCATCCTCACGAAACAACAGTTGCTGGTAGAGGTTGACAGCCAGTATTCATGGTTGAATATATTTCTTCCCCAGACCGTGACACTCCAGCGGTCGTCGGCGGCGCTGATGCCGGCCCTGGCATTTACCAGGAAATAATCGCTGATGGGCGGTTGTACTCCTTCGGCACCAGAGTTATCGTCCTTATAGGAAAAATCACCTGCAAGCTTCATGTTGAGGCTACTGGATACCGGCCATTCGTAAGTGAGTGTTCCGTTAACCTGCCAGGGCGGCGAGTTTGCCAGGTCGGAACCGGAAGCATCGAACCTGACCTCGTTCGGCCAGGCACTGGCCAGTTCGTCAACGGCCTCGTATTCCTTGATTTCCGTATTGAGCCAGGCGACGCCGAGGTCCAGGGTCAGCCCTGTGGTAACGAGCCAGTGCGCCTCCATTTCTATGCCTACGGATTCCGATTCAGGCACGTTGGTCAGTCCGGAGATGTTGCCTACCGGCGTGACGGCAACGGTAGGTTCCTGCTTGTCTTCATAATCATAGTAGAAGCCGGCAAGGTTCAGTTGCAGCCGGCCGTCAAACAGTGCGGATTTGATTCCTGCCTCGTATGACGTCAGCGTTTCCGCAGTGTACGGCAGTAACTGGGTGTGAGTCTGGGCCGCGGCGCCGTTGAAACCACCGGATTTGAAGCCTTTTGACACGGTGCCGTACAGCAGCACGTCTTCCACAGGGCTGTAATCAAGCGTGACTTTCCACATCCACCTGTCGGTGGAGATTTCGTCGGAAAAAACGGCAAGTTGACCGAAAGTCGGCGAACCGGCTCTTTCATCATAAATACCGCAACCACCCGGGAGCAGGGGACCGGGGTCCGGGAAGCCCTGCGGGATCATGACGAAAGGCGTGAGGATAAAGTTCCACAGGGCGCCCAGCGAACCGTCTCCGGTGTCGTAGGTGCAGCCGCTCCATTCACGTTTCTCATCCGTGTAGCGTGCGCCCAGGGTTAAACGGAAATCCTTGGCGAATTCGTACTCGATATGGCCGAAGCCGGCGAACGCTTCCGTGGTCTGATCATAGGCCGTGTCTATGTCCAGTCCGGGCGGGTTGCCGAAAAAGGCAAAGAAAGACTCATCCATGAACAAAATATAGCTCTCGCTCATATCATCCCAGGAATAGTGGGCGCCGACCAACCAGTACAGGTTGGAGTCGTTGTTTGACGAGAGGCGGATTTCCTGCGAGAAAACCTCCAGGTCGGTCGTATTAAGGACGTCGGCATCCTCAAACCCGACACCGGAGGGATCAAAAGTTTCATCCCGATCAAACTTGTCGTAAGAGGAAATAGTCGTCAGGTTTACCCCGCCAAAATCCCAATCCAGTTTTGCGGAAACGCCCTTGAGAGTGTTATCCCGTTTCGGGGGGAGGTCGGGCGACCAGTCGGCTGCACGGCTCTTACCCTCGGAAAACACGATATTTCCGGGGGTGGGCAGTGCCAGTGAGGTCGGGAGACCTATGGTTGTCCCGTCAAACGGTGTGGGAGCCATGTTGTCTGAATTGTCCTCGTACCAGTGCAGGTTGATGAACAGCGATGCGTTATCGCTGATATCCAGGTCCAGCAGGCCGCGTACGGCAATATCGTCATACTCTCCCAGCCTGTCGCCGGGGCGGCTCAGGCTTTTCTGCCAGCCGTCACCGGCCGATTGGGTGGTTTTTACGGCAACGCGGGCCCGGGCCTTATCGGTCAGCGGACCGCTCACGTAGGCTTCAGCGTCGATCACGTCAAAACGGCTGTATCCCAATTTTATGCCGCCCGCAAATTCTTCGGTGGGTTTGCGGCTGACAAAGTTGATCTGGCCGGCGGTGGAATTACGCCCGTAAAGATCTCCCTGGGGCCCTTTCAGGACCTCCACGCGTTCCACGTCGAATAACACACCGCGGGTCATAACGGCGTAGGGAAGGTTAACTTCGTCGAAATAAAGCCCCACGGTACTCGAAGCCGAGGTGGTATAGTCTGCAAAACCGACACCGCGAATGGTATATACGGGAACTCCATGGGGTTGCGCATCGGTAACGGTCAGTCCCGGAGTGATGGTTTCCAGGTCCTCCGCCGATCGCACGCCGTAGTTTTCAAGCTGGGCCGCAGTGAACGCATTGACTGTGATGCCGACGTCGTTGATCCCCTGCTCGCGTTTCTGCGCAGTAACGATGACCTCTTCAAGCGCGGTCTGCTGGCCCAGGACGGAAGCGGGAAGAGCAGAAAACAAAAAAATCAGGCAGGAAGCCAAACTAAAGGGAGGAATTCGATTCTCGGCTGGCATGTTCTTTCTCCGGTATTAACGCGAAACTGGCGCTGTCGAATTAACTACGAGTAATTATTCGCATCTAGTCGTGGAAAGTCAAGATAATTGCTGTATTATTCTGTGAAACCA
>VYCZ01000190.1 GCA_009843675.1 Gammaproteobacteria bacterium
GCAACTTGACGGTAAATTCAGGTAGAATTAACGGGGAGGGGGTGAGTAGTTACGTCCCCCTTTTAACCGCAATGGCCGCTCGACCGTGACTTTCCGGTAACCGAAAGCGGCATTGTCGAAAATTTTTGAGTGTTCCGTTTCTTCAAAGGCCAGGAACGCGTCGCAGATACGCCGGATATCCTCGTCAGACAATTCACAGTTTTTCTTGCCCAGGTTCTTGCGTAGCGGGCGCTGCCATGAGGTGGCATCTATGAGTTGTACCTTGCCTTGGCGGTGCGCGGGTTTACGGTTTGTCAGCACCCAGATATAAGTGGCGATGCCCGTGTTGTAAAACATGTTGAGAGGCAGCGCGACAATGGCTTCAAGCCAGTCGTTTTCGATGATCCAGCGACGGATATTGCTCTCACCCTGTCCGGCGTCACCCGTGAACAACGAGCTGCCGTTGTGGACCTCGGCAATGCGGCTGCCCAGCTTGGTATGCTGCTTCATCTTGCTCACCATATTGGCGAGGAACAGCATCTGCCCGTCACTGGAGCGGGTAACCAGGCTCAGTGGTACAGGCACACCTGCTTGATCGGTGCCGTTGGTATGTTCAATATTGAAGCGCGAGTCTGTTATGCCTTTTTTGCCGCCCATACGCTCCATGTCGCTCTTCCAGCTTTTGCCGTAAGGCGGATTGGAGAGCATGAAATCGAATTCGTGGGATGGGAAGGCATCATTAGACAGGGTTGAATGCTCGGGGCCGCCGATGACGTTATCCGCCGCTTCGCCCTTTCCTTTGAGTAACAGGTCGGCTTTGCAGATAGCATAGGTTTCAGCATTGATATCCTGGCCGTAGAGGTGGGTGGAAACCTCTTTGCCGTGTTCATAGGCCAGTTCCTGCAACGTTTCCTCTGCTACCGTCAGCATGCCGCCGGTGCCGCAAGCGCCGTCGTAGAGCAGGTAAGTGCCTGATTCGATCGCGTCGGCTGCCGGCAGGAAGATTAACCGCGCCATGAGTTTAACTGCGTCGCGGGGAGTCCAGTGTTCGCCAGCCTCCTCGTTGTTCTCTTCGTTGAAGCGTCGTACCAGTTCTTCGAAGATTGTGCCCATCGCGTGGTTATCCAGGCCGGGATGCTTGATTGAACCGTCACTGTTTTTAACCGGATCAGGACTTAAGTTGATATCAGGTGAAGTAAATTTCTCTACCAGGGTTCCCAGCGCATCAGCTTTGGACAGGCGCGGTATCTGGTTGCGAAATTCGAAGTTATCGATGATGTCCTGCACGTTAGGTGAAAAACCATCCAGGTAAGCCTCGAAGTCAGCCTTGAGCTGCTGTTGGGTTGTACGCGTCTTTAGGTCGCGCAGCGTAAACTTTGAGGTGTTGTAGAAAGCCTGGCCAGATGCCTTGCGCAATGCCAGACCCTGCTCAACGATACCGGCTGTATCGAGATGAGCCTTCATGTCGAGCACGGCTTGTTTGGTCGGTTCTATCACCGCGTCAAGGCGGCGCAGGACGGTCATGGGCAAAATCACATCCCGGTATTTGCCGCGCACATAGAGGTCCCGCAACACGTCATCGGCGATGCCCCAGATGAAGTTTGTTATCCAGTTGAGATCGGAATGGTTCATTTGTTCTGCCGTTATTGTATCAGGGAGATAACTGTACTCAACTGTTGACCCCTTGGATCACAGCGAGTACCTTTGTTAATCAGGCAGGAACATAGGGGAGGGTCGCAATTCGTGAAATCCAAGATCACAGGGGACGGAATTCAATTCCGTCCCCATCAGGCAAAGTTCATGAAGTTCAATAACAAAGTGACGGGCGCCACCTGTCTTGCCCTGGCGGGCATTGTCACGTTCCTGCTGGCGGGCATCCTCCCCGCGCGCGCGCAGGAGGCTTCTCTTCACCCGGTTTACGAAGATGAACAACGGCGTCCTCCCAATATCGTCCTGATCATGCTGGACTGGGCCCGGACCGATGCGCTGGGCGTGTACTCGGACAAAGACGTTTCAACACCCAATATGGACAGGCTGGCCGAGCGCGGTGTGAGGTTCGACAACGCCTATACGCCCGCCACGTTGTGCAGCCCGGCGCGGGCTTCGATTATGACCGGGCTCTACCCCCACGCCCACGGGGTGCGCAAGACCATGTACGAACCCGGCATCACCGGCAGCCTGCCCACCATGTACCATGACCCGATTGCCGATCCGTTTGCGGATGAGCGTTTCAACCTGGCTATCAACTTCGTGAAATACATCACCAATTCGGGGTACGCCACCGCCCATATCGGCAAGTGGCACCTGGGCGCGGGCAACCCCGGGTTTTTCGACCTGTTCAAGTCCTATAATTCACTCATGCCGCACTGGGTCGGCGAACCGGACCGGTCCGCTTACCGGGAGGATATTCAGACCGGCGAAGGCATTCGTTTTATCCAGGAAAATGCCGACCGGCCTTTTTTCCTGTACCAGTCCTATTACACGCCCCATGCCCCATTCCAGCCGCCGCGTAAATATGCCGAGATGTACCGGGACAGGGAGATCGATCACAAAAATTATTATGCGTCCGTAACCAGCCTGGATCACAACACGGGTCGTATCGTCGCTACACTGGAGGAACTGGGGCTTCTGGAGAACACACTGATAATCGTAACCACGGACCATGGCGGTTCCTTCCAAGAACGGCCCGGTTCCTACCGCGGCATGGGCATCGCCTATGATGAGGCCGCGAGAATACCCATGATCATGCACTGGCCCGAGGGCCTGCCGCAGGGTGTAACCTGGGGCTCCGGCGTCAACCTGGTCGACCTGGCGCCGACCATACTTGGCGCCGCAGGCATCAACACGAAAAGCCGCATCATGGAGATCATCACGGGGCGTGAAGGATCGCCGTTCCATGGCAGGGACCTGGTTGCAGAGGTTACATCCGGTTTGGATAACTGGCCGACGCCGGTATTCATGCAGAACGTCCCGGAAGCAGCCATCGACCACTCCTGGTATGACGAACGCGCAATGCGCTCGGAAGCATGGAAACTGATATTGCGGGATTTCACGGCGGATCCCAGGGCACGCAGCAATGCCCTGTTCGATATGCTCAACGATCCGGGAGAAACAACGAATTTGTACTACCAGGCCGACTACCGGGAACAACTCAGGCAGCAACTCAACCTGATGCTGCAACATGCGACAGACCTGCAGGACGAACTGGCGGTGAAACTGGCAAACAGGGAACTCGCGGTAATCGATCAGCCGGATTATGAATTCAAACTTTACTGAAGCGCATATACATTGGGGGGAATGAATGGATAATAAAATTATTATCGAACCTAAATCGGGTAAAGCGGTAAGGGTAAAACAGGGACAGGTCTTGCGGGTAGAAGACGTGGACGGAGGCCAGGTCGCTGATTTCGTCTGCTTCGGACTGGACGATTACGCGGAAAAGTTCTCCCAGGCCAAAACCCGGGTTCGCAACTGGACCACACGCCTTACGGTCGGCTCCGAACTCATTTCCAACCGCGACAACGTCATGTTTACCATAGTGGCGGACAGCGTGGCCGTGCATGATATTGTGTTCTCTCCCTGCCATTCTCATGTTTACGAACACCTTCTTGGTGTCGGGCCGCGCAACGGCTGTTTCGAGAACCTGTCGGCGGCGGTGGAGCCGTTCGGGATCTCTTCCGATGACTTGCCGGATCCCTTCAATATCTTCATGAATACCGGAGTGAGGGAAGACGGCGAACTGTTCGTGGCGGCATCGCCCTCCAAAAAAGACGACTATATTGAATTAAGAGCGGAAGCGGATTGCCTGGTGGCGGTCAGCGCATGCGCTGACGACGTAACGGACTGCAATAACGGAAAATGTACCCGGATTGCGATGTGTGTTACATTGTGATCTTGACCGGTAACTGGAAAATGAGTTGTACTTCATAGAATAACTACGAGGGGAGGTTCAAATGAAGGCAAAAACGTTCGGTGGTCTTATGAAATTTTTATTCGGCACGGTCCTGTTATCGTTGTTTGCGACCGTTTCCTACTCACAGGTTCTTGAAGAAATCACCGTCACCGCGCAAAAACGCGAGCAGGACATCTCCGATGTCGGCATTTCCATCACCGCGTATTCCGGACAACAACTCAGGCAGTTGGGTATTACCTCTACCCTGCAACTGGATGATATGGTCCCCGGCCTGATGGTGACGGATTTCGGCAGCGGCACGACTACCCAGTTCACCATCCGCGGCTCGGCCCAGCTTGACTTTGCAGACCACCAGGAGCCTCCGGTCGCCGTCTATTCGGACGGTGTTTACAACAGTTACATGGGCGGTGTCGCGTTCAGCTTCTTCGACATTGACAGGATCGAGGTTTTACGCGGCCCCCAGGGAACCTTGTTCGGGCGTAACGCAACCGGCGGGCTGGTGCATGTAATCTCCAACAAACCGACCCGTGAAAATGAAGGATTTCTGGAACTGACCGGCGGGGAGTTCGGCCAGATACGTGGAGAAGGCGCCATAAGTGGACCTCTCGGGGACAGCATGTCGGGCCGTTTGTCCATGGCCTATGAAAATACGGACGGGTACCAGGAAAACCGGACCGGTCCTGACGTAAACGACGTTGATAATTTCAGCGGCCGGGTGCAACTGCTCTTTGAACCGAGTGATGATTTATCCGTACATATAACAGGGAACTGGGGGATCGATGATGCATACGGCCAGGGATACAGTATTCGATCCGCATTAAACGACTTCGCCCCCGGCGCGATACCCGGTCTTGTGGGCGACGGGTTGACCAAGTTCGGGACGACTGCACAGCAGGATGCTTTTTGCGCAGCCTGGTTGGGGCCGCCATTCCCGCTGGCGCCCGGCGCTACCGACTGTTTCGGACATACCGAACCGGACGATGGCGACAACAAGATCGCGCTCAATGATCCGGGATTCTTTAAACGCGACCACTACGGAATAACCGGGAAAATTGAATGGACCGTCAGTGACGGATTAAGGATCGTGTCAATAACCAACTGGCAGGATTTTGAGAAGCAATACCTGGAAGACGTTGACGGTACGCCTGCGCCGTTGTTTACCTATGAACAGGGCGTGGACAGCAACCAGTTTTCCCAGGAACTGCAGATTCACGGGGAGACCGAAAGACTCAAATGGGTGGCCGGCGCCTATTACCTGAATATCGACAATGATATTCTGGCTATTACGGGCGTAATGAACTGTTGCCTGGTCGATTTCGACAATACTATCGACCTTGAAACGGAAAGCTATGCCGGCTTCCTGCAGGCTGAGTTCGCGCTGACCGACCAGTTTACGTTCATAGGCGGGTTCCGCTGGACGGAGGACCAAAAAGACATTGCCGCAATCCCCCTGTGTTTCAATGCGGGGCCGGGTGAAGCCTTCGGCTTGCCTGCCGACCCCTGCGACTTCTTCTTCGGGGGCACGGCGCAGGTCAGCGGGCCTCTTGCAGATAGCCGCAGTGAGGGCGAATGGTCGGGAGTATTTGAACTGGACTGGACACCCAGTGACGACCTGCTGGTCTACGCGAAGTACAGTCGCGGCAACAAGGCCGGGGGATTCAACGCCGGCGCGACGTTCCTGTTTGATGCGGCTACGGTATTCGAGTTCGGCGGTGAAGTATTGAAGAGTTATGAAGGTGGGGTTAAAGCCACATTATTCAACGGCAGGGCGCGCCTCAATGCAAGTGTGTTTCATTATGACTATCAAGACTTCCAGAATTTTTCTGCGCAAGGGATCAACCTGATCGTATTCAATACTGACGCCGAAAACACCGGGGCTGAAATCGAACTGATTGCCAATCCGTTCGAGGGTCTGGAACTCCTTCTCGGCCTCTCCCTGCAGGATGCCAAACAAAAAGACGTGATGTTTGCCGGAGCCACCCGGGACATGCCCATGCCGAATGCGCCTGATGTGACATTCAACGGCCTGGGCCGCTATGCATGGCCCATGCTCGGAGGCTCGATGGCTGCCCAGGTCGATTTCAACTACGTGGACCGGCGGGCCTTGAACGGCATTGATCATCCCGCCCTGTTCGATGGTTCTTATGTCGTGGCGAATGCCAGGCTGGATTACACCACCAGCGACGGCAGGTGGGAACTCGGCTTATGGCTCAGGAATTTCACCAATGAAGATTATGTGGCAACTGTATTCGATCTGAGCACCTTCACGGGGATACTCATCGATGTGCCCAACCCGCCGCGCTGGTTCGGCGGGACCATTCGATATAACTGGGGTGGCTAACGTAAAGCCGAACAATCCCGACTACGATTCGTTCATCGACATCATCCGCAAGCGGCGTAGCGTGCGCCGCTTCGAGAAGGGGCGATCCATCTCCCGCGAGGTACTGGAACGTATTGCCGAGGCCGGGCGCTGGGCGCCGAGCGGGGCGAACGTGCAGCCCTGGGACTTCATCGTGGTGGAAGACCCGGACATGCGGGACCGGGTGGTGGAGGTGTTCCTGCGCCAGGCCGACCGGCTGATGAAATACACGAAAGGGTTTCCGTCCGTCTATAAAAGTTATCTCAACAACACGGTGGCCATCTTCATCGTACTGGGAGACCGGCGCTGGAACATCAATTTCCCCCAGGGCGTGACTCCGGAAAGCGAAGCGGATTACCGGCAGAATAACGAGAACATCTTTTACTGCTCCATCGGCGCGGCGATCCAGAATATCCAGCTTGCGGTCACGGCCAACGGCCTGACCTCGGCCTGGCTGTCCGGTGGCGGCGAACAACAGACCAACGATGAGTTGAGCGAATTGCTGGGGTATCCCCCGTTTCTCAGGGCCTACGGCACCATTCCCATCGGTTTTCCGGCAAAAGACGTCTCTTCCAGGTACCGCCGGCCCCTGCAGCAGGTGGTCCACTGGAAC
>VYCZ01000180.1 GCA_009843675.1 Gammaproteobacteria bacterium
ACGATACGCTCCAGACCGGACAGGATCGCTTCGATGGGCGCCAGGTCCCTGCCCAGGATGAAATAAATCAGCAGGTTTGCCAACGCGGTAAACAACAGCAGCAGGAACAGGAAATTACGGGTCTCCAGCCAGGTTTCGGAAATCTCGGCGGAAGGGTCGGCGCGGATGATAATCTCCGTTCCGGAGGAACCGATGCTCGTGATCACCCGCTTGAATTCCATTACCGGGGGTTTGACCAGGTTGACGAACCAGCGCGGCGCGTCTGCATCGATGGTCGGCGCCGGTTGCAGCGGTTCGGTGGAGCCCGCGCCCAGGTCCAGGGATATGATGGTTTCCATGTGGCGCGTCATTTCCAGCCTGCCCAGTTCGTACAGTAATTCATCAAACAGGTCCAGGTCGCCGGAACTCTGTATGGTGGAGATGGACGCCGCAATCATGTTGGATGTCAGCATCGCAGCGGATTGTATCTCTTCCGTGATCGTCTTGCGGGCGCTGAAAATGGCGTAAGTGCTGCCGGCGCACAATACCGCGATGAACAGCAAGGTGATAACCAGGGCGAGTCGGATGCGCAGGCTCATGGGCTCTATGAGTCCTGGCCGGTCAGCAGCATGGTAAAGTCGATGGCGCGTACGTTCTTGGTCAGCGCGCCCACGGAAATATAGTCCACGCCGGTCCCGGCCAGTTCCCGGAGGCCGTTTTTATCCACCCCGCCGGAGATCTCCAGGCGCGCCCGGCCATCATTCAGTTGCACCGCACGCCGGATTTGAGCCAGGGTGAAATTATCCAGCATGACGGCGTCGGCGCCGGCATCCAGCGCTTCTATGAGTTGCGCCTCGTTTTCCACCTCGATTTCGATGTGGCGATGCGTTTCCCCGGCCTGCCCCAGCGCGGCCGTGATTGAGCCGCTCGCCCTGATATGGTTTTCCTTGACCAGGATTGCGTCATACAGTCCCATGCGGTGGTTGACGCCGCCGCCGCACAATACCGCGTATTTCTGCGCGCTGCGGAGTCCGGGCAGGGTCTTGCGCGTATCCAGCAACCTGGTCTTCGTATGCGCTATCAGGGACACGTACTCCCGGGTCACGGTTGCCGTGCCCGACAGCAGTTGCAGAAAATTCAGCGCGGTGCGCTCGCCGCTGAGCAGCATCCGGACCGGGCCCGAGACGGTGCAGACTGTTTGCCCGGATTCAATGGCTTCACCGTCACCGCTCTGCCAGTCAATGCTGACCCGCTCGTCCAGTTGTTTGAACACCTCGTCGAACCAGGGGGCGCCGCACAGGATGGCGTTATCGCGGCTGACTACTTCCGCCGCGCCCGTAGCGTCCTCCGGTAGCAGCCTGGCCGTCAAGTCGCCCGTTCCCAGGTCCTCGTTCAGCGCGCGCCGCACGGTACTGGCAATATCGGCAGGCAAATGTATATCGGTCATTGCTGGGTCAACCTTATCCGGCAGGACAATAACAGGACACCCATAATATCTTAAAACAGGACACCCACGGAAATATTCAGGACACCCACCAAAATAATATGGGTGTCCTGTAAAAGACATGGGTGTCCTGAAATAGCTCATCTCCGGTATACTTTGATACGGGATATCGACAATGAGCGTAAAACTCGATGACAAGGCGCAATGGCTGACGAACGTGCGGCGTGTTGCGTCGCTGAATTTTGATGACAGACCGCAAGGGGTTGAGATAAGCCTGCTGGTTATTCACGGCATCAGCCTGCCTCCCGGGGAGTTCGGCTCCTCCTGTATCGAACAGTTGTTCTGCAACGCGCTCGACCCCGGCGCACATCCTTATTTCGGGGAAATCAGTGAGTTGAAGGTATCGGCGCACCTGTTAATCGATCGGGACGGGGAGATCATTCAATTCGTTCCGTTCCATAAGCGCGCCTGGCACGCCGGCCAGTCCGAATTCAACGGGCGCGAAAACTGCAACGACTTTTCCATCGGCATCGAACTGGAAGGCGCGGATAACGTGGACTATGAAAGCGCGCAATACGAAACGCTGGCGCAGGTCATAAAGGAACTACAACGGGCCTGGCCGCAGCTCACGTCGGAGAATATCAGGGGACACTGCCACATCTCTCCCGGGCGCAAGACCGACCCCGGGCCGGCTTTCGACTGGGACCGGCTGGATACTATGCTGGATGTATTTCCCCCGTAAATACACTATTATTGCGCCATGAACCTGATTACGGTATTGATTGCGTTGGGCGTGGAGACCCGGCTGGGCAGTTTTGACAGGTACCGGAACCTGGCCTGGTTCGTACATTACTGCGACTGGCTGGAATCAAGGCTTGCAAGCGCCCGGTTCTGGAACGGTCCCGGCGGGCTTCTGCTTACCCTGTTTATCCCCCTGGTGATACTGGGAGTCCTGGTTTTCCTGGTCGGCGAGATCAATATTGTGCTGGGGTTTCTGCTGTCCTTCCTGGCGCTGGTTTACAGCTTCGGACCGGCCCTGGGTTCGCTGGTGGACGGCTACGTGGATGCCCTGAGCGCCGGCGATGATGCTGCCTGCCGGGAAATCCTGGAAAAAATCCTGTATGGCGGCCCGGAAGACGGCGCTGCCGACCAGGACCGCGTGATCAGTTCAATCATGCTCCGCTCCCATGAGTACTTGTTCGCAGTCATCTTCTGGTTCCTGTTGCTGGGCGCGGTGGGCGCCCTGATGTATTGCCTGGTGGTGAACCTGGCGCAACGTTATGAAGGGGCCGACGGTGGATACGCCGGCGCGGTAAAGGACCTGCATAATATATTGATGTGGCCGTCCTCGCGCCTGCTCGCCCTGGGATTTGCCCTGGGCGGCAGCCTGGTCAGCGCGCTGGAAAGCTGGCGCACGGTATCCGGCCATACCCTGGATATCAGCAGGGAGGTGATTACGGTCTCGGGCTTCGGCGCGCTGCATTACCAGCCCGCAGGTGAGGAAAAAACGGATCAAGAGGATAACGAGAATTTCGTTAACCGTCTCAGGGAGACCTCGGCCTTGATCAACCGCACCCTGATCGTCTGGCTGATCGTGCTGGGCCTGATGACTATCGCCGGCTGGATTACTTAGGATATATGGGGTCAGAGTAAAATTTCTGGCGAAATTCTTACTCTGACCCCTTGTATTGGTTGAGGTACTCCTGAACGCGCAGGAGTTTCCGTTCCCCGTCCCGGCACACCAGCACCGAATCCTCCTCGTACCAGTCGCCTAGCACTATGCGACGCGCAGCTTTGTCGTTCAGTTTGAAATGGTGGATCCCGGGTTTGTGGGTATGGCCGTGTATCAGTTCGGTGGAGTCGTGCCTGGCCATGAACGCCTCCACGGTTGCCTGGTCCACGTCGATGATCTCCGGCGGTTTTCCTGAGGCTGATTTTTTCATCAGGGGTTTTATGCCGCGGGTCAATAAAATCCGCAGACTGTAGGGCAGGCTTAAGAACAGTCGGCGGATTAACGGGGTTTCCATAAACTTCCGGTACCACTGGTATTTTACGTCACGGGAACAGAGCAGGTCGCCGTGCATGATCAGTGTCGGCTTGCCGCTGATGTCGGTCACGGTCGCATCACCCAGCAGCCTGCATCCCGTCAGGTCGCTGAAACCCTGATCGAGCATCAGGTCGCGGTTCCCCCGCACCAGGTATACCTCACTGTTGTGCCGGCAACACTCCCGCAGGATACCGAGCACCTCCGGGACGGGAGGAGTGCGTTCGTCATTGCCTGTCCAGAAATTCTCAAACAGGTCGCCGAGTATGTACACAGCGCCTGCCTTGCGCGCCGGGCCGTCGAAGAATTGCCTGAATAATTCTATCTTGTCAGGCCGTTCGGTCGATAAATGCAGGTCGGAGATAAATAACGTGTCCATCAGGCGCGTTCTTTTGATACCATGCCCGTTTTGTTTTTCATGGCAATCGAGCCAGAATGCTGACTATATACAACTCGCTTACGCGGCGAAAGGAAAAATTCCAGCCCATTGATCAGGGCAAGGTGCGTATGTATGTGTGCGGCATCACGGTTTACGATTATTGCCATATCGGCCATGCGCGCATGATCCTGGTGTTCGACATGATCGTCCGGTACCTTCGTTTCCGCGGCTACGAGGTGAACTACGTACGCAATATTACCGATATAGACGACAAAATCATTAATCGATCACTTGAGAATGGCGAACCGTTCAACGAGTTGACCGGGCGTTTTATCCAGGCGATGAACGAGGATTTCGAAGCGCTCAACGTGCTGGTCCCCGACAGTGAACCCAGGGCGACGGACCATATCGAGCAGATCGTTGCCATGATCAGCCGCCTGCTGGACAACGGCTACGCCTACCGGGCGGAAAACGGCGACATATTTTATGACGTGAGTGCATTCGAGGACTACGGGAAGCTGTCAGGCAAGAACATCGAGGAGTTGCGCACAGGGATACGCGTGGACGTGCAGGAGGAAAAGACCGACCCGGTAGATTTCGTCCTGTGGAAGGCGGAGAAACCCGGTGAGCCCGCTTGGGATTCTCCCTGGGGCAGGGGCCGGCCCGGCTGGCATATCGAATGCTCTGCCATGTCCACTCACTGCCTGGGCGATGACTTCGATATCCACGGCGGCGGCCAAGACCTGCGTTTCCCCCACCATGAGAATGAGATCGCCCAGAGCCGCGGCGCCGGCAGCAGGAACTTCGTCAATATGTGGATACACAACGGCTTCGTGCGGGTCGATGATGAAAAAATGTCCAAGTCACTGGGCAATTTTTTTACCATCAGGGAAGTGATGGAGCGTTACCTGCCTGAAGTGATCCGGTTCTTCATCCTATCCAGCCATTACCGCAGCCCGTTGAACTATTCCGACGGGCACCTGGACGAGTCCAGGGCCGGCCTGACCCGGCTGTACACCTCCATCCGCGACATCGACCCGGGCGAGGGCGAGCTTGACCCCGGCTACCGGGAGCGTTTCGAACAGGTGATGGACGATGACTTCAACACCCGGGCCGCGGTCACGTTGTTCCACGAGATTGCCGGCGACATCAACCGCCTGGAGGACAAGGCATCGGAACACGGCGCGCGCCTTGCCAGGACCCTGGTGCAACTCGGCGACGTGCTGGGCGTCATGCAGATGGCCCCCGGCGAATTCCTGCATGCCGCGGCCGGTGACGGCGACATCTCCCCGGAGGACATAAACCGTCTGATCGAAGAACGGGCGCAGGCGAAGGCGGCGAAGGACTATGCCGAGGCGGACCGGATACGCGAGCGGTTGACCGGACAGGGCATCATCCTGGAAGACGGCCCCGGCGGGACTACCTGGCGGTGGAAGTGATAATTGACGTAACTACGGGCGGGACGTATCATTACGCGCCTGTCTTGTGCGGTTCGGGGCATGGCGCAGTCTGGTAGCGCATCTGCTTTGGGAGCAGAGGGTCGGGGGTTCAAATCCCTCTGCCCCGACCAATTAGCGGGATGAAGCAGGGACGGATTTCCAATCCGCCCCCTGGTAAGCCCAGGACTTGCGCCCGTAGCTCAACCGGATAGAGCATCGGCCTTCTAAGCCGAGGGTTAGAGGTTCGAGTCCTCTCGGGCGCGCCAATTGCAGTCATGGTGAGTGTAGCTCAGTCAGGTAGAGCGCCGGATTGTGGTTCCGGTGGTCGTGGGTTCGAGCCCCATCACTCACCCCAAATCTTCAGTTCCCGGTCGTTTCCGGGGACTATTGTGCCGTGATATACTCGCCCGCGGGCCGTTAGCTTAGTTGGTAGAGCAGGGGACTCTTAATCCCAAGGTCCAGGGTTCGAATCCCTGACGGCCCATCGTTTTCTTACACTCCTGCCTTGGGTATTCCGGGAACACAATACTGAACTATTCTGCTGTTGTATTGGTTCGAGCCAGAGCATTTTTCTGCAATTCGATATAACTGGCTCTGGCTTCGCCAAGATTCTCCTTGCGGACTCCTATTAACTCTTTGTCAATCCCCATCAAACGTGCCTTTTCAAGGTTTTCCAGGCGGGAACGGTGTGACTTGAAGAATTGCCTGGCTTCGTCTTTGGGAAGTCCGCCAATACGACTTTTAATAGTTTGATAATAATCATCCGTCACTGACTTATACGCAGCCGGATTCTGAACTTTCTCAACAAGCGTCAGGGCGGCGTTAATTTCTGTGAGCGCATTGTCGAGAGATGTTCTCATAGCGCGCGTATCGGCGTAGTGCGCCCTTTCGTTTTCCAGGATTAATTCTTCGGCAAGCAGGATGGTTTCCAAGTCCCCCGCAGTTCCAACTTTCTGCAATTCATGAGAAAGCCTCCGTTGCGCTTCATGGAGCACGCCTATGGACCCTCCATGCTCCATGACATCACGGTATGTAACCTGTTCTTCTGCCAGACTTGTTTTAACGTCTTCCAGCCGCGTGTCGTTGGGCAAGTTCCTCTTTCTCCTCGGTCTGATCCAGCCACCCCGGGCCGTATTTCTCGTCTGCCTGACGGGTGCGCAGATTGCGTGCACGGATCCAGTCTGCACCCCCAGCCTTCGCGCATTTTATCGCCATAAGCGTATGCGCGGGGATATCCAATTCGGACAACAAGCGGTAGTATTCCTCCGTGTCACCCCGATCTTTCGCTTCCCACATGGCCACCACGATTTTTGAATTTCTGGGGAGCGCCGCACGTTGCTCGGTTGTCAGTTCAAGTGCCATTGCTGTCTGTCCCCCGTTTGTCTCGCTTGAATTAAAAACAAACTGTTTGAATACGAATCAGAATCATAACCACATGAACCCCTGATATCAAGCGGAAGGAGAAGGGGAAAATTCACTCTTGAATCTGTATCCTGCAGGAACTATAATATGTCAAACACAGCCGTCACGCCTCTTAACAATGCGCAACCTTGGCGGCTTTTTTTTGCCT
>VYCZ01000012.1:0-2093 GCA_009843675.1 Gammaproteobacteria bacterium
TACCTGGAATCGGACGGGGCCAACAAACCCTACCGGCTTAAAGTACGCGCCCCCGGTTTTGTCCACCTGTCATCCCTGGATGAGATGGTGCAGGGCCACATGCTTGCTGACGTTGTTGCGATGATTGGGACCCAGGACATAGTCTTCGGTGAGATTGACAGATAATGAGCACGAGACTGTCAAGACACGTCAGGGCGGAGATCGATCGCTGGACCGCGATATTCCCGGCGGACCGGAAACAGTCCGCCGTGCTCGCGGCATTACGCGAGGCGCAGCACGAGAACAAGGGCTACCTGACCAGGGAGTTGATGGACGCGGTGGCCGACTACCTTGATATGCCCCGCATCGCGGTATACGAAGTAGCCAGTTTTTATTCCATGCTGGAGACCGAACCCTGCGGCCGCCACAGCGTGTCGGTATGCACCAATATCTCCTGCACGCTGCGTGGAGCGGATGATATCGTCGCCCATATAGAAAATAAACTGGGAATAAAGGTCGGAGAGAGCACCGGGGACAACCGGATTTACCTGAAGCAGGAAGAGGAATGCCTGGCAGCCTGTTGCGGCGCGCCCATGATGATGGTGGATCATAAATACTATGAGAACCTCACTCCCGAGATTGTAGACCGGGTGCTGGATGGGCTGAAATAATGAACGGCAACGGCATCAACCCGGTCTGTTACGCCCCCCTCAGGTTTGAGCAGCCCTGGACCCTGGAAAATTACTACCGGGTGGACGGGTACGAAGCCTGGAAAAAGATACTCAGGGAAAAAATTCCGCCGCGGGAAGTCACCGAAGAGATCAAGGGTTCGGGTCTGCGCGGGCGCGGCGGCGCGGGCTTTCCCACCGGCCTGAAATGGAGTTTCATGAATCCCGATGCGCCGAACCCGAAATATGTGGTATGCAATTCCGATGAAAGCGAACCCGGCACCTGCAAGGACCGGGACATCCTGCGCTTCAATCCCCATTCCCTGGTGGAGGGCATGGCCATCGCCTGTTACGCCATGGGCGCTTCGGTGGGTTACAACTATATCCGCGGCGAGTTCATGGATGAACCGTACCAACGCTTCGAGGACGCCCTGCAAGAGGCATACGACGCGGGTTACCTGGGCAAGGACATCCTGGGTTCCGGGGTGGATATTGACATATATTCAGTGCTGGGCGCCGGCGCCTATATCTGTGGAGAAGAAATGGCGTTGCTGGAATCCCTGGAAGGCAAGCCCGGCAAGCCCCGCTTCAAGCCGCCGTTCCCGGCGCAATACGGCTTATACGGGAAGCCCACAACGGTCAACAATACGGAGAGTTTCTGTTCCGCGCCCACAATCATACTGAAAGGAGCGCAATGGTTTGCCGACGTCGGCGTAGAGAACAGCGGCGGCACCAAGTGCTTTTCCGTGAGCGGCCACGTGGCGAAACCGGGCAACTTTGAAGTGCCGCTGGGCACGCCGTTCCGCGACTTGCTGGAGATGGCCGGCGGCGTATGGCAGGGACGGCAGTTGAAAGCGGTCATCCCGGGCGGCTCTTCGGTGCCCGTGGTGCCGGGCGAGATCATGCTGGAGACCAATATGGACTATGACTCATTGCGCGCGGCCGGGTCTTCCATCGGTTCCGGCGCAGTGGTGGTCATGGACGAGACCACCTGCATGGTCAACATGCTGCGGCGCATTTCCCGGTTTTATTTTGCCGAATCCTGCGGGCAGTGTACCCCGTGCCGCGAGGGTACCGGCTGGTTATACCGCATGCTGACCCGCATCACCGACGGCCAGGGACGGATGGGGGACCTGGACAAGCTGGTCGACGTGGCCAACAAGATAGAAGGCAGGACCATCTGCGCCCTGGGCGATGCCGCGGCATGGCCGGTGCAGAGCTTCATGAAACACTACCGGCACGAGTTTGAATACATGATTGAAAACGCCGGCCGGAGCATCGTAAATGCCTGATGACTCAATAAAAATAGAGATTGACGGCAGGGAGGTGGAAGCCAGGCCCGGCCAGATGCTGATCGAGGTCACCGACCAGATCGGCAATTATGTGCCGCGTTTCTGCTACCACGACAAGCTGACCGTCGCGGCGAACTGCCGCATGTGCCTGGTG
>VYCZ01000012.1:2103-2971 GCA_009843675.1 Gammaproteobacteria bacterium
GTGGAAGTGGAGAAGGCGCCCAAACCGTTGCCCGCCTGCGCCACCCCCGTAATGGACGGGATGAAGGTCCACACCAGGTCGGAACTGGCGCTGGACGCGCAGAAGTCGGTCATGGAATTTTTACTCATCAACCACCCCCTGGATTGCCCGATCTGCGACCAGGGCGGGGAATGCGAACTGCAGGACCTGGCCATGGGATACGGCAGGGACGTGTCCCGCTACCAGGAAAAGAAACGGGTAGTGCAGGACAAGGATATCGGACCGCTGGTGCAGACGGACATGACCCGGTGCATTCACTGCACCCGTTGTGTGCGCTTTGGTGAGGAGATAGCCGGCCTGCGTGAGCTGGGCGCAACCGGACGCAGTGAGTTCATGGAGATTGGCACTTATATTGAAAAGAGCATGGCTTCCGAGTTGTCCGGCAACGTGATCGATCTGTGCCCGGTCGGCGCGTTGACGTCCAAACCGTTCCGGTACACCGCCCGTACCTGGGAAATGACCCAGCATAACGGCATTGCAGCACACGACGGTACAGGTTCAAACATCCATTTTCATGTAAAGGACGACCGGGTCATGCGCGTAGTCCCCGCAGAGAATGAGGATATCAACGAGGTCTGGCTGTCCGACCGCGATCGTTTCAGTTATGAAGGACTGAACAGCGCCGAACGTCTTACGGTTCCCATGATCAGGAATGGCCAGGACTGGCAGGAAGTCGACTGGCAAACCGCGTTTGAACACATCACCGGCAGGCTGCGTTCCATCATCGATCGGCACGGCGCTGACGGCGCGGGCGCGCTGGTTTCCCCTTCGTCCACTTGCGAAGAGTTGTACCTGGCGCAGAAGTTTATGCGGGGCATCGGTTCCGGGT
>VYCZ01000012.1:2981-4075 GCA_009843675.1 Gammaproteobacteria bacterium
ATTGCGGCAAACGGATTTCAGTGACCAGGACGCGGCCCCGGCTTACCCCGGCCTGGGGTTGACTTTCCCCGGGGTCGAGCAGCTGGATGCGGCCCTGATCGTGGGGGGGTATCCGCGCAAGGACCAGCCGATATTTAATCACCGCCTGCGCAAGGCTGTGCTGGCAGGCGCCAGGGTAATGGCGATCAACCCGGTCGACTTCAGTTTCAATTATGAAATTGCCCATAAGTGCATCGCATCGCCGGATAAGCTCGTGCGCGAACTGGCGGCGGTGTTGAAAGCGGTGGTCGACAGCGCGCAACAGGATGACTCGGTTGGCGCTTTGTTGAAGCAAATCCGTCCTGCCGCTCGTCATGAAGACATTGCCCGGGAACTTGTCAGTGCAGACAGGCCGGCCGTGTTCATCGGCGCCCTGGGTATTTCCCATCCGCACTTGTCCCAACTGCGTTTCCTGGCAGCGACACTGGCGCAACGGGTGTCCGGCACATTGGGCTACCTCGAGTACGGAGCGAACAGCGCCGGCGCCTGGTTGGCCGGGGCCGTCCCTCACAGGTCGACCGGTATGGCGCATACCGGAAGCCCGGGCCTCGATGCAACGGCGATGCTGACCCGGCAACTGGCGGCTTACCTGCTGCTGGACGCAGATCCGGACCTGGATTTTTATGACGGGAAACAGGCCCGCGAGGCGCTGGCCGGGGCGGAATGTGTCGTTGCCGTAACCGGGTACAAGCGCGCGGCGGAGTATGCCGACGTGTTGTTACCCATGGCCTTATTCGGGGAGAACCCTGGCTCTTACCTGAACATGGAAGGTCGAAGGCAAGGTTTTGACGCGGTGGTATCACCTCCGGGGAGCGCGCTCCCGGCATGGAAAATAATCTGCTCACTGGCAGGCGGTCAGGGGCTTTCGGACTTCAGGTACGATGAATTCGGGGAAGTCCGCGCGGAAACTGCCGAAATGATGGGTGAGGCCGAACCGGATAATGCGGGCTCCTTGGGCAAGCCGGAAACTCTCTCGCGGGGCAGCGAGGACGAGGGTCTTCAGCGTATCGGCTATGTGCCCATGAATTCCGTCGATGCGCTGGTGCGCCATGCGC
>VYCZ01000012.1:4085-6854 GCA_009843675.1 Gammaproteobacteria bacterium
CTGAAGACGTAGCTGACGATTCCGTTCGTATCAACCGCAAAACTGCGAGAAGACTGGGACTGGACGAACTGGAACGCGTCAGGGTGACCGGCCAATCCGCCGAATTGCTTCTCCCCCTGAAAATTGATGATGCCGTGGCGGACGACTGCGCGCTGATACATGGCGGACACCCCGGCAGCGCCGGACTGGGTCCGCTATCCGGCCCGGTTTCGCTGGGCAGCGCTTGATACGGGTATCCCGCTCCCATGCTCGAGAATATATTCAACCTGGTCAGCGAACATATCCTTGCCCCGGCAGTCGGCCTGCTCGTGCCCGACAGCTATGCCTCAAATGCTCTCTACACCCTGGAAGTCCTGGTCAAAATCACTGCGATACTGCTCCCCCTGCTGTTTTGCGTCGCTTACCTGACTTACGCCGAACGCAAGATCATAGGTTATATCCAGTGCCGGCTGGGTCCGAACCGGGTCGGCTTTTTCGGGTTTCGCCTGTGGGGACTGGGACAACCCATCGCCGACGTGGTCAAGCTCATCTTCAAGGAAATCATCATTCCGGCAGGCGCCAACAAGCGCCTGTTCGTGATCGCGCCGATACTTGCCATGGCCCCGTCTCTGGCCGCATGGGCGGTGATACCGTTTGATGAAACGCTGGTGCTGGCCGATATCAACGCGGGCCTGTTATACATACTGGCGCTGACGTCGCTGGCCGTTTACGGCATTATCATCGCCGGCTGGGCGTCCAATTCCAAGTACGCGTTCCTGGGCGCCATGCGTTCCGCTGCACTGTTCGTCTCCTATCAAATTGCCATGGGTTTTGCGCTGGTGTGCGTGCTGATCGCGGCCGGCAGCCTGAACCTGGGCCGGATTACGGACGCGCAGAGCGGCAGCATCCTGCACTGGTACTGGTTGCCGTTGTTGCCGATTTTCCTGGTGTATTTCATATCCGGCGTGGCCGAGACCAACAGGGCGCCGTTTGATGTGGCCGAGGGTGAATCGGAACTGGTAGCCGGTTTCCATGTCGAGTATGGCGGGATGGCATTTTCCATTTTCTTCATGGCCGAATATGCCAATATGGTGCTGATATCCGTACTGACGGCAGTGCTGTTCTGTGGCGGCTGGCTGTCACCTTTCCAGGGGTTGCCGTACCTGGGGGGGATTCCTGTCATCAGTGAGCCGAATATAATCTGGCTCCTGGTCAAGACCTCGGTGTTTTTATTCCTGTTCCTGTGGGTCAGGGCGACATTCCCCCGTTATAGTTATGACCAGATCATGCGGCTCGGCTGGTAGGTTTTTCTACCCTTCACCATCATCTGGATTGTTGTTGTTTCAGTCATGGTCGTCGCAGGGGTAGGTCCATGGTTCAATTGATGAAAATTAAAGATTATTTCCGGACTTTTCTATTGTGGGAACTGGTCAAGGGACTGCGCCTGACGGGACGTTACCTGTTCAGGCGCAAGATCACGGTACAGTATCCGGAGGAAAAGACACCCCAGTCGCCCCGTTTCCGGGGTCTGCATGCCTTGCGCCGCTATCCGAACGGCGAGGAACGCTGCATTGCCTGCAAGTTGTGCGAGGCCGTGTGTCCCGCAGTAGCCATTACCATCGAATCCGAACAACGCGATGACGGCACACGCAGGACTACCCGTTATGACATAGACCTGGCGAAGTGTATTTTTTGCGGTTTCTGCGAGGAATCATGCCCGGTTGATTCGATAGTTGAGACGCGTATCTACGAATATCATGGAGAACAGCGTTCCGACCTGCTGATGACCAAGGAGAGGTTATTGGAAGTCGGAGATATAGCTGAAGAACAGATTGCCAGGGACCGCGCTACTGAGGCGATTTACCGGTAACGATGATTATGTGGAGTCAGAGTAAAAATTCTTCGAATTTCTTACTCTGACCCCGGCTATCTGGAACAACAATGCTGGAACAAACCATTTTTTACATCTTTGCGGCATTCCTGGTCTTCTCGGCCTGCATGGTGATTTCCGTGCGAAATCCGGTGCATGCCGCCCTGTTCCTGATACTCTCGTTTTTCAGCAGCGCGGCTATCTGGTTGATACTGGAAGCGGAATTCCTTGCCATCGCGCTGGTGCTGGTTTACGTCGGCGCGGTGATGGTGTTGTTCCTGTTTGTAGTGATGATGCTGGATATTAATATTTCGACGCTGCGCGAGGGCTTTTCACGGTTTTTGCCTGTAGGTCTGCTGGTCGCCGTGCTGATGCTGATCGCCATGGGATTGATCGTCGGTAGCGGAGGCATTCTGCCCGGCGGGGGAGTCGGGACCGGCCAACTCGAAGCCGCCGGCAACACGCGGCTGCTCGGCAAGGCGTTATTCACCGAATACATTTATCCCTTTGAGGTTGCCGGGGCGATACTGCTGGTTGCAATCATCGCCGCGATCGGTCTGACCATGCGCAAACCGCGCACGCAACGCACGCCGAAACCGGGCAAACAGGTCAGCATAAAACGCGAAGAACGGGTGCGGCTCGTAGATATGGAGTCGGAAAAATCTATGGGGTCAGAGTAAGAATTTCGTCAGAAATTTTACTCTGACCCCTGAATTAATCGTGATGATAACGACAAAAAATGATTGAACTCAACGAAGTCCTGATACTGGCCGCAATGTTGTTTTGCATCAGTGTGGCAGGTATTTTCATCAACAGGAAAAACGTCATTATTCTACTGATGTGCATTGAATTGATGCTGCTGTCGGTGAATTTGAATTTTATCGCTTTCTCCCATTTCCTCGGAGATATACACGGCCAGG